>JACRGW010000051.1 GCA_016212195.1 Nitrospirota bacterium | reverse complement strand
GCGGCAAAAGTTGGGGCCCACAGAAAAGTGGAACCGACAAGGAGTTGTATAATATAATCTTCACCGATTCAAAAAGGGGCTGGATCGTGGGGAACAAAGGAATTATCTTAAACACTGAAAATGGAGGGATAGATTGGATCTCTCAAAGGATCGGACAGCCTTGAAAAGCATATACAGGTTGAGGTTTAGGTTGAGGTCGAGATTGGAATCTCTGTTAAAACTCAGCATCAACCTCAGCCTTCTTCTTGTCTCAGCATCAACCTCAGCCTTCTTCGTAACCTTAGCCTTCTCTTTACCCGCCCATGCCGGTGAGGTCTATGTTACCAATCAGCAGGATAATTCTGTCTCTATTATAGATACTGATACAAAAAAGGTATTGGAGACTGTCAAGATTGATGGGTGGTTCCCTCATAACATCGTCTTTACCCCTGACGGACTTGAAGCCTGGATAGCAAACCTGGGTTCTGCCAACGTTTCGATCCTGGATACAATCAAGAGAAATACTAAATTGACCCTTCCTGAAGACGGGTTATGTGAAGGGCCGATTCATCCCAGGAGACCCTGGTCTGAACCTAAAGGGATGAGAGAGGATTGCAGCAGGGTTCATGAAGTGGCTATAAGACCGGATGGGAGGATGGCATACATAACGAACCTCGACTCTGATTATATTTGGGTCTTTGACGTGAAGTCTAAAAGTGAGGTGGCCCGAATAAAATCCGGAAGTTCTGCCAGGATGGTCTTTTCCAAAGATGGAAAAACAGGATACGTAGTAAGCAGCCATAGCAAAGATATACCTATAGTCGACACAGATACCAATAAAGTTACAGGCGAAATACCTGTAGGAAAGGGGGTCTTTGGGCTTGCTATATCGCCAGATGATGCCCTCCTATACGTAACCACCGGGAAGGACAATCATTTTATAATCCTCGATATTTCTTCCCAGAAAAAAGTGGCAGATATTATGGTAGGTAATGATCCGCATACAGTAGTTGTTAGTGCTGACGGAAGATGGGCCTATGTTATAAACAGGGGCGATGACGAGGTGGCCGTTATAGATACGACAAAAAAAGAGATCAAAAAGAAGATAAAGGCAGCAGGAGAACCTGATTTGGCTGCCATCGCAGGAAGATATCTCTATGTAACAAATAGGAAGGCCAATAGTGTATCTGTAATAGATACCGAATCGCTTACCGTCAAAACGGTAATCCCCGCAGGCAATGAGCCCCACGGAATTGCTGTCAGGCCATAAAAGAAAGGCTAAGGTCGAGGCTGAGGTTAAGAACTTCCTTAACCTTAACCTAAACCTGCTTTCTTTCCTAGACCTTAGCCTTCTTTACTGGGGAAAGAAGGCCTGCTCTCCATACCTGTCCAGACCGAATCTCCTGATAATATCCTCACCCTCGCCAGATGTGACATATTCAGCAAACGCCCTGGCCCCTGCATTATTTACTAATGGAAACTTTGCGGGGTTGATTTCTATAATAATATATTGATTTAAAAGGAGCGGGTTCCTATCTACCAGGATATCAAGCCTTATCTTCTCTTTTAACATCAGATATTCCGGCCTATCGATCAGGGCATAGCCTAATCTCGAATTTGCAACCCTTATAAGGTCCTCCATATCATTTGCATGGCTCATATACCATTTTTCTTCCGGAACTATACCTGCCTCTTTCCATAGCCTCTCCTCTACCCTTTTTATATCCCGACAATTACTACAAGAGATAAAGGGGTATCCACCCTTTGCAATCTTTTTAAATGCCTCAATCGGTTCCCTCCCCCTTATCCCAGCAGGATCATCGTTTGGGCCGATTATAACAGATATGTTATGCATAACATTCCATCTATTGGTTCCAAATCCTTCCGAGATAAACTCCTCGCTATAATCTGAGGCCTTTAAAAAAAGGAGGTCCGCCCGACCTTCCCTCCCCATGGATATAGCCTCCTCATTGCTTGCAGGTATCGCTTTTATACGATAGGGCATCCTCTTCTCAAAAAGCGGGATAAAGTAGCTTAGGATACCGGAATGGTAGATGCTTTGAGATACGGCCATTGTAATCACCCTCTCCTCGGCATAGGAAGATGAGAAGGCTGCTATGATAAATAAAGTGGAAAGGGCCTTGATAGCTGATTTGATCATATTATGGACAGGCTCATCCCTCCAAAACATCTCCTTTAGGGGAATTTCAAGGCCAGCCCCCCAATTATTTTTGCATCTCCATTGGCAAGAGGGCCAGAATCATCGGCAGCGGCCTTAATTCACGCCCTATAACCTTCCTTTGAAAAAGGATGCCTTCTCTTGACCTGATAAAATAGTATCAGAAGTTATTCAGAAAAGACAACTATAACTATTGTGTAGGGGCAGACCTCTGTGTCTGCCCTTGTCCCCCCTCACCCTCCCCCTCTCCCCCTTGATGGGGAGAGGATTAAGGTGAGGGGGCAGTTTCCATATTAATCTTCGGTAGTATATGCAAGAATATACATTAAGTCTATTAAATCTTTGTAAATTTTTTGTTAAGATTTTGTTAAGAAATCCTATACGATGCGGATTGCGAAGAATGTGTCGCTTCTTAAGATTGACATAATTAACAAGATAAATTATAATAATCTTGTAAATTTAAAGAAGTAAGGAGAAAATAAAATGTTGAGTATAGCCAAGGTTTCTACGAGAGGTCAGGTAGCGGTTCCAAAGGCTATCAGGGAAAAATTAAGCATAAAAGATGGAGATACCCTGCTTTTTGAGGAAAAAGATGGCAAGGTCTATATCAGGAAGGTTAGAAATTTTCTTGATCTTGAAGGGACTATACCCACTCTAAAGCTCCAGATAGAAAAGATGAGGGAAGAGGCCATGGAGGAAATGGCACGAGAGGTTGAGGGTGTATAACGGTATTATCGACACCAGCCTATTGCTCAGGTTCTTAACGAGTAATTCCATTGATAAAAAGGAAAAATTCAAGAAACTTATTTAGAGAGACTGCCAGCAAGAAAGGTCTATTACTTATTCCATTGATTGTGGTAATAGAGCTTGTTTATGTCCTGGAAAAAATATACAGATTATCTAAGGTAGAGATTCGAGAAAAAATTGAAGGCCTCGAGACACTGCCGGTAATTGAGCTTGAATCTGAAGATGAGGTTCTTGAAGCATTAAGACTTTATGCAGAAGAGGATCTTAAATTCGGTGATGCAATGATATTAGCCAAGGCAAGGATTTCGGGGATTAAACCCGTTTACACCTTTGACAAGGACTTCAAAAGATTTCCTGAAGCCAATATGATGTAGTGTATTCTTTTTTTCTGGTTCTAGTGTAGTGAGTCATAAATCCCTTTACATTGAACCTCTTGAAAAAAGTCAATTATTGTCATTCCCGAGGTAGTAATCGGGAATCCAGTCTCTTTAAGAAACAAAGAAGCTCTGGATTCCCGCCTAAAGACTGCGG
>JACRGW010000050.1 GCA_016212195.1 Nitrospirota bacterium | reverse complement strand
TGAATTTGTAACATCTTCTATACTCAAACTTATCTACTGCCTTCATGAGACCGATGTTACCTTCCTGAATCAGATCCAGGAAATGGAGACCACGGCTGGTATATTTCTTTGCTATGCTCACTACAAGTCTGAGGTTTGCTTCTACTAACTCTGCCTTCGCTTGGTTCATTTTATTTTCACCTATTTTCAGGTATCTTAATGCCTTCTTGATCTCGAAGGCAGGAATACCAAACTCCCTCTCTATCGTTTTAATCATTTTGAGGGCATTTCTGTTGTCTCTGTAGGTCTCAATAATTTTTTTTGTGGCAAGATCCTTAAATAGAGGCTCTTTCCTTTTAAGTACCGATCTCCCTGATTTTCCCCTTTCTGCCTTAGCCCCTTTAAGGATCTTTAATATCTTCTTGCTGTTAGATTTAAAGAGCCTATTATATTCTGCAATCTTTCTCATCGAACAATTTATAATATAGACAGAATCTTTGAGTAGCTGGATTATTGATTCTATCCTTTTAGGATGAAGGTTTAAGGCCTCCATTTTCTGGATAAGGGAATTCTGTATCATTTTTAGGTCAACTTTGAGCTCCTTTTGCTTTTCTTTGGAGGTTCTTCTATCCTTGATCTTAGATATAAGGATTTTCATTTTTGTTACAAGATATCCAATTTCCTTGATGAGTTTGAGAGTTTTTCTCCTGAGTTCTTCATCTTCTTGGGGTATTTCGTCAAATTCTTCATCGTATGCAAAGACTAAATCTCCGAGAGTGATCTTATTACTTCTAAGACTTTCCCCAAAGGATAGAACCTCTTTTATAGTTAAAGGCAGGCTAAAAATGATAAGATTTATATCTCTCTTTCCTTCTTCAATCCGTTTGGCAATCTCTACCTCGCCTTCTCTCGTAAGAAGTGGAACTATTCCCATTTCCTTAAGATATATCCTTACTGGATCATCGGTCTTCCCAAATCCAGCAGCAATGATCTCTTCCTTATCTATATCTTCAAGATCTTCAATCCCTTCCTTTAGGAAATCTTCTTCTATCTCTTCTTCGGGCTCCACAAGGTTCTGGGTGCGTTGATCAATATGGGGCGTATCAACGATGTCTATATCTATTTCATCGAAAGTGGATATAACGTCATCAAGTCTTTCAGGGGAGATGTCTGGAGGAAGGGTTTCATTTGAGTCGCCAAAGGTGAGATCCCTCTTTCCTTTATTGAGACGAATAAGATGTTTTATTTCGGCCATTCTTTCATCCTGTTCCATACCTTTCAACCTTTCATTTTAACTTCCCTGCGGGTCATTGACCCGCTTTTTGCTAATCTCTGTTTTTCTGACAGAAGGGTAAGAACTTCTTCTTCTGTTCCTTTAGTTTCAGCCTCCTTGATCTTGAATTGGAGTTCTGAAAGCCTCCTCTCTTTCTCACGATTGTTTATGTGAAGGAGGCAGTCTTCTATCACTTTTCTCTCATCTTCATATTCCATTTCTTTTATTGATAGCTCCGAGAGAAGATTAAAAGCCTCTGGATCCTTTTCATTATTAATAAACTTTTCAGGTCGTATCTCTTTAAACTTCACGAGTGATGTCTCTATTGCCTTCGCTATAGTTCTGAAAGGTGGATAAGTAAGATCCTCCGGGTTCATTGCATTAAGTATCTCGCTTGCCATATCTTTATCCTTCAACATAAGATGGATCAGGATCTCTTCTGCCGTTGGTCTTAACCGCTGACTGTGGACTGTGGACTGTGGACTGTGAACCCTTTTTTGTCCCTTCATTCTTCTGAATTCTTCTATCAAGAAGGTCTCATCTATCTCTGTCTTTTCGGATAATCTTTTAAGATAATAGCCCCTTTCTATATTATTGGGAATTTTGGATATTATAACAAGGGCCTCACCCACTTTACTAATTTTTTCACTTAACTCTTGGTTCTTAAAGGTACTAAATCCCGTGTCTTGATCTAATATCTGCCTTAAACTGAAATCGATGAGGTTTGATGCTCCGTGAAGTAGATTCATGAACTTATCTTTTCCCTCCCTCATAATGAAACTGTCAGGGTCATCCCCTGAAGGAAGCGAAACAATCCTCACATCTATGCCTCCCTCAATAAAGATATCAAGACCCATGGAGGCTGCCTTCTTACCTGCTGGATCAGCATCGAATATAATTACCACCTTTTTTGTAAACCTTGTAATCGCTTTAAGATGGCCTTTTGTGAGAGCAGTCCCGAGTGTTGCTGCTGTATTCGGGATGCCTGATTGATGTAACGCTATAGCATCCATATAGCCTTCCACAAGGATAAGGGATTCTTTTCTTATATAATCTTTTGCCTTATTGAGGGCATAGAGGTTTTCACCTTTTCTGTAAATAAGGGTCTCAGGAGAATTGAGATACTTCGGCAGGGTATCATCCAGAACCCTACCTCCAAATCCAATAACATCGCCTTCTATATTATAGATAGGGAAAATTATCCTTCCCCTGAATCGATCATAATAGCCTTTTCTATCTTCCCTCGGTATTATAAGACCAGTCTTCTGTAAAATCTCTGGTGAATAGCCTCGCTCTCCCATAGTAGTAAGGAGTCCTCCCCATGTAGGAAGAGAAAAGCCTAGTTTAAAATCTTCTATGGTCTTCTCTTTAATCCCTCTTTTAAATAGGTATTCCCTCGCAACCTTTCCTTGAGGGCCTATAAGGATTTTATGGAAATATTCTTCAGCCGTTTTGTTTACCTTCAGTAGAGACTCTTTCTCTGTCCTTAGTCTCGGATCTCTGGTGTTAACTTCTATCTTTATTCCAGCCTTTTTTGCCAGAATCCTTACAGTCTCAGGGAAAGAAAGGTTTTCGTATTGTACAAGAAAGTTGAATACATCTCCTCCTGCTCCACATCCAAAGCAGTGGTAAAGCTGCTTAGATGGACTTACGATGAAGGAAGGGGTTTTTTCTGAATGAAAGGGACATAACCCTTTATAGTTCTGGCCAGACTTCTTGAGAGGCAGATAGTCAGAAAGGACCTCTACCATATCGATGCTATTACGGATACGGTCAATGATCTCTTCCTGGATATAACCCTCCACCATACGGTTCACCGTTGACGATTCACGGTAGACATTTTATTGAACTCTCTTAAACCTCTTAAACCCTGAGCAACAGAGGACGCTCAGACCAGCGGGTTCTGCCTTTTCAATTTCATCGAGAAGGAGATTCATACCGAGATTGTCACTTGATATATGGCCGGCTATCACCACGTTTATATGGTGTTTTTCGGCTTCTTTTCTGTGATCTTCGCTTAGGTGCATCGCAACAATGGTGCCGACCCCTGCCTGGCTGATCCTTTCGAAGATATCTTTGGACCCTTCTGTCCCACCTGTCATATCGACGAATACCTTGCCTGCCCTTTTTTCCTTAGAACCAAGGATGATCTTCGGGCCTGCGGTCTCCCTGATAGCATCTTGATATTCAGGAATCTCTCTAAGGATATTGAGTATATCTTTCAGGGTATCAGGTTTCCTTTCATCGAAGAGTTTCTGGAGATGATTAGCAACAAAATTATCTGAAGGGGTATGCATACAGAGGAGGGGAATACCGAGAAGTTTAGCGGTATCTACAGTCCTTGTATGATTTACAGGCATCAGTTTTCTTTCGACCTCCTTTATCCTCTTATCAAGGAGGTTATCGGCAACAGTAATGGGCACACCGAATTTGTTTAGAATATCTGCCTGCATATGCATAACTTCGTAGAGGTTGGCATAGGCCCTTCCTTCTGGATGATGGGAAACGACAAGGTCAATCTTTTCTCCCTTAGAGAGTAGTCTCTCTGCCAATAGTATCTCACCGACTTCAATGTCGATTCCGACGAGAAAGTTCCTTACCTCAAGATCAGGATTACCAAAAAGGATTCTGGTATCGGGATAGGGATTTGTGAGATTTTCTTTATCAAAGGCTAAGGAATCAGGATCATCGGGCTTCAGGGTATCAAAGTTCTCCTTTTTCCTCCGGAGGTCCTTTTCTACGACATCCTTTCCTCTTGGATCGACCTCAATCCCCCTTTGGACAATAAAGGCATATAAATCTTTAAGCTTCAAAGGTCTTTCCTTATAAGTTAGATTCTATCCAAGGAGTTCTTTGACCATCTCATTCACCAGCTTACCATCTACCCTGCCTTTCACTTTAGGCATAAGAACCTTCATGACCTTTCCTATGTCTTTAGGACCTGATGCACCGGTTTCTGTTATGGTCTCGCCGATTATCTTCTTTATCTCCTCAGGTGTAAGTTGCTGAGGCAAGTAGGACTCAATTATCTTGAGTTCTTCAGTCTCTTTATCAACAAGATCCTGTCTTCCACCTTTCTTAAACTCTTCTATTGATTCCTTTCTTTGCTTTGAAAGTGAGACCAGGAGATCGATTATTTCTTCTTCAGATAGGCTACCCCTTTTCTCTATCTCCCTATTCTTCAGGGATGCCATGATTAAGCGAATAGTGGATAGCTTAAGCCTGTCGCCGGATTTCAGTGAGTCTTTGAGTTCGGAGGAAAGTCTCTCCTTCAGGGACATCCCCTACCTCAGAATCTTACCCGTTTCATGCTCTTTTTACGTGCTGCTATGGCCTTCTTTTTCCTTCTGACGCTGGGTTTTTCATAGTGTTCCCTCTTCTTTATCTCAGACAGTACACCCTCCCTTTCACACTGTTTCTTGAATCTCCTGAGAGCGTTTTCGAAGGACTCGGTCTCTTTTATCCTTACAACTGGCATTCATTTTCGCCTCCTCCCATAATTTTTATTATACCCTTCCCGTCTGCAACTCATAGAGATAGCAGTCAGGATTAATCGATAAGTTTTCAATAATTTAACAATTAAATACTAACCTGTCAAGGCAAACCTTACTGAGAATCATGAAGAATCTTTACTAAAGAATCTAATTATACCCCATGCCCTATGAAAGATTACCCTGATATCAGAACTTCTTCTCCGCCTATCTCTTGGGTTCGATAATCACCTTTATGCAATCACGGGAGTTGGCAACAAGCCCAATACCAACACCAGTTTCCGAAAGACCAAACCTGTGAGTAATTATCTCATGCACATTCACACGGTGTGACTTAATAAGTTCTAATGCCACCATATGGTCTGAAGGACTCCCTGCATAGGAGGTGGTAAGGGTTATATCATTCCGCCAGAAAAGATCATTCACTGATATCGGTATAGTAACTCCATGCTCTGTCGGTGCGAAAAAGAGGACAGTACCATTTCTTTCCACAGATTGAAGCGCCTGGATAAAGGCCTTTGTGGCATCAGTGCATACTATTACAAGGTCTGCAAGACGACCATTATTTGCCTTTCTCAGGAGAGAGGGTACATCATCTTCTGCATGTATGGTAAGGTTTGCCCCAAATCTCTTTGCTGCTTTCAGTCTATATTCGGAGATATCCGTTGCTACAATAAGACCCGCCCCGAGTGCACAGGCAAGCTGTATATGGAGCAGACCTGAGATACCGCTGCCAATGACAAGTACACTCTCGCCTGGCTCTATTCCTGCCTTTTTTTGCCCGCGTAATACACAGGCAAGTGGTTCTATGAATGTTGCTTCTTCATAAGATACTTCCTCAGGGAGGAGAAAAACCCCCCGGTCTACATTTATTGATGGCAGGCGCACATATTCAGCAAAACCACCCGGATCAAAATTCGTCTTTCTGAGGGTATCGCAAACGGTATGATGACCCTTAAGACAGTAATAACAGGTGTTGCATGGAACATGATGTGCTGCCGAGACCCGATCGCCAATCTTATAATGCGTTACTCCATCTCCTACCGCTACTATTTCACCTGCGATCTCATGACCGAGCACAAGTGGTGCCTTTTTAATGCGATACCACTCCATTACATCACTACCGCAGATTCCGCACGCCTCAATACGTATAAGTATCTCACCTTTGTCTATCTTTGGTACAGGTCTATCTTCTATCCTTATATCATGGTTGTTATAGTAGACAGCAACTCGCATTAGGTATCTTTATTTCCTTGCCATCTGAATCTTCGAATCCTCTTTTATGCTATTGAATATATCATTAGCCTCTTCTGGAGTGGCATTTTCATGGACAATAGCACGGATCGCATTTATCATCGCTAAAGGAAAATCATTCTGCCAGATGTTTCTCCCTAAATTGACACCGATAGACCCTTTCTGGATACCATCATGGACGAACTTGAATACTTCGAACTCAGTGTCAACCTGAGGTCCACCTGCCATAACGACAGGGACCGGACAACCCCTGATCACCTTCTCAAAGCCATCATCGCACCAGTAGGTCTTTACAACACGTGCCCCCAATTCTGCAGCAATGCGAGAGCATAAGGCAAGGTAACGGGCACTTCTTTTCTCAAGTTCTTTCCCCACAGCGGTTACAGCCATCACAGGAATCCCGTACCTTTCGGCTTCATCAACAAGCTTCGCCAGATTTAATAGTGATTCACGCTCATAATCACTGCCCACAAATACTGAGATACCTATTGCAGACACATTAAGGCGGATCGCTTCTTCAATAGAGGTTGTGATGCCTTCAGCGGCCAGGTCTTTACCAACCATACTGGTTCCGCCAGATACCCTCAGAATAATCGGTTTAGTATTGTTGGGATCTATTGATGAGCGTAATACTCCCCTCGTAACGAAGAGGGCATCACAGTAAGGAAGAAGCGGTTCAATAGTTTTTCCTGGTTCTTCCAATCTTCTTGTGGGCCCCTGAAAATATCCATGATCTATAGGCAAAAAGAGGGCGCGACCATCCGGTTGTATCAACTGTGCCATACGGTTTTTCATTCCCCAATCCATGTTATTATCCTCCTTTATATCTTTGGTTTGCGGTCATATTATTAAGCGACTCCCTCTATATTGTCAACTCCTTTTTTCTTTATAATCTGCCTCACTATGAGTTATTGATGATTTTAAATAAAATTTGATTTTTAATCCTGAGTATGGTATTAATCGTATCTATGACGACTCAGAAAATGCTCGAGGAATCAAAGACCTATCTTATGGATACATATAGGCGCTTCCCCATTGTCATCGTGAAAGGAAGAGGGGTAAAGGTCTACGACTCTCATGGCAAAGAATATATAGATTTTGTGAGCGGTATTGCAGTAAATAATCTTGGACACTGTCATCCAAAGGTAGTTGTTGCCTTACAGAAACAGGCACAGAGACTGATCCATATCTCGAATCTCTATCATATAGAACCTCAGATAAGACTCGCCAAGATACTCGTTGAGCATTCCTTTGCTGACAAGGTCTTTTTTTCTAATAGCGGGGCAGAGGCCAATGAGGCAGCTATAAAACTTGCAAGGAAATATTCTAAAGAAAACTTTGGAAATGAAAGATATGAGATTATAACCACATTGGGTTCCTTCCATGGGAGAACCCTTGCCACACTTTCCGCTACAGGTCAGGAGAAATTTCAGAAGGGATTTGAGCCGCTTCTTACTGGTTTCAGATATGTCCCATTCAATGACCTCGATGCAGTAAGGAATACAATTACAGACAGAACCTGTGCAGTAATGGTAGAACCTGTACAGGGGGAGAGCGGGGTGAGAATCCCTGGCGAGGGTTACCTCAAAGGTCTCAGGGAGATATGTGATGAAAAAAAACTTATCCTTATCCTTGACGAAGTCCAGACAGGTATGGGGAGGACAGGGAAACTTTTTGCCTACGAACATTATGGAATAGAGCCTGATATAATGACCCTCGCCAAGGCGCTGGGAGGTGGTGTGGCTATCGGGGCAACCTTATCTAAGGAAAAATTTGCCAGGGCCTTTGTACCTGGCTCCCATGCCTCAACCTTTGGTGGTAACCCCATCGCCTGTGCGGCTGCATATGCAGCCGTTGAGGCTATCCTTGAGGATGGGTTTGTTCTTGAGAATTCGAGGAGGATGGGAGATTATTTTAAAAAGGGTCTCGAAAGACTAAAAGAAGACTATTCGTTTATCAATGAGGTGAGAGGGATTGGGCTTCTCATAGGGATGGAACTTAATACCGAATGTTCAAACATTGTGACAGACTGTCTCGAAAGGGGGTTTCTGATTAACTGCACTGAGGGTAATGTCCTCCGCTTTATGCCTCCACTTATAATCACAGAAAAAGAGATCGATGCCCTTCTTGATGCCTTGGATGACGTATTCCACAGGATTCTGCCTGAGAGATGAAAAAGGACCTTTTAACAGTAGGAGACCTCACCAAAGAAGATATAGAGAATATTCTAAAAAGGTCCAGCCTGTTAAAGGAAAAACAGAAAAGGGGTGAAACTCACTGTTCACTTATAGGAAAGACCCTTGGAATGTTTTTCGAAAAGGCATCTACGAGGACAAGGGTTTCCTTCGAGGTCGGCATCTATCAACTTGGTGGTCAGGCAATCTTTCTTACCCATCAGGATTTGCAGATAGGTCGGGGCGAGACAATTGCGGATACCGCAAGGGTCCTGTCACGTTATATCGATTGTTTAGTTGTGAGGACATTCTCTCAGAAGGTAGTCGAAGAGTTAGCAAGATATGCCACAATCCCTGTGATTAACGGTCTCACAGATACACATCATCCCTGTCAGGTTTTATCTGACCTCTTTACGATATTTGAAAAGAAGGGGAGACTCAATGGTCTTAAGCTATGTTATATCGGAGATGGGAATAATGTGGCCAACTCCCTTATAGAAGGCGCTACAAGAGTGGGGATAAATCTCACCCTCGCCTGTCCCGATGGTTATGAGCCTCTTAAAGAGATTGTGAGAAAGGCGATAGCCGAAAAAGGGAAGGGTGGACCTTATATAGAGATATTGAGAGACCCATTAAAAGCAGCAGAAGGTGCAGATATGCTTTATACGGATGTATGGGCAAGCATGGGTCAGGAATCAGAAAGGGGGAAGAGGCTCAAGGTCTTCAGTCCCTATCAGGTGAACAGTAAGATAGTTCAGGTTGCTAAACCTGATGTCCTCGTGATGCACTGCCTCCCCGCCCACAGGGGAGAAGAAATCACAGATGAGGTGATTGATGGAAAATATTCTATAGTACTTGACCAGTCTGAAAACAGACTCCATACACAGAAGGCGATCCTTGAGATGTTAATGGCTAACTGAAATGAACGACACACTTTCTATCATCCCCTTAGGAGGCCTCGGCGAGATAGGCCTGAATATGATGGTGATGGAATACGGGGATGACATCATAGTTATAGATGCAGGTCAGATGTTTCCTGAAGAGGATATGCTCGGGGTAGAT
>JACRGW010000049.1 GCA_016212195.1 Nitrospirota bacterium | reverse complement strand
TAAAGAGCGTCGCTTCGACTTTGCCAAAGAAAGGTATAGATTGTCCCCCTTTGAAAAAGGTCTATGACGCGTAATTATTATTCCTGTTTCCATCCCAAGATATTACTTTACTTATTACTTTACTTTTACTATACTATCCTTAAAGGAGATATCGACAATGGGATACAATCCTATTTATACGGTAACAGCACATCTGCTTAAGCTATTAGAAAGTATAGCTTCTTTAAGAACAAAAATAGAAATGTCACAAGTTTCAGTGGCATGGATTCCCAGGTTAACAAAAGAGGCCTTTTCCAGAATGGCGCACTCTTCAACCGCAATTGAGGGTAATCCCCTTACACTAAAGGAGGTACAAATCCTTGCCGATGGAGGTGATCTGCCCCAGGCAAAGCCTATATATGTAAGTGAGATATTCAACTATTTCGCAGCGCTTCGTTATATCTCAACTCATGCAGACAAAAAACATATATCAGAAGATGATATACTAAAGTTACATAAGCTTGTCGGGAAAGATGTTCTTGAGAGAGGCCCTATTGGCTCATATAGAAATTATCAGGTATATGTTGGTAATCATGCACCGCCAGGGCCGGAAGATGTTCCCCATCTGGTTAATGATCTTCTTGAATGGCTTAATGGAAAAGGGCAGTCCTTACCAGCAGTATTCACCTCTGCAATTCTCCATTATCAGTTCGAGTACATCCATCCATTCGGGGACGGTAATGGAAGGGCAGGCAGGCTTCTTGCCACATGGGAGATGTACCGAAGGAGGTTTGATACGCATCACATATTCTCTGTTGATGAGGTTTTCTGGGAAAACAGGCAAAGATATTATTCTGCTTTAGATAATGTAAGGAAACAAAAAGGAGATCTAACCGGGTGGCTGGAGTTTGTGGCTGAAGCAATAGAACTTGCACTTGAAAGAGTATGGCTGAGGATTGAGTCTGTTAGAATAATGCATAAAGGAAAATCTTTGATACCGACTCCTAATCAGGAAAAACTATTACATCTTCTTCGCGAATCCCCGATGGGGATAAGAGATATACAGACAGAATTAAAAGTCACCAAGCAAGGAGCACACTTCGTGCTTAAACCCCTGATGGCAACTAAACTCGTTAAAAGAGTTGGTGGATACAAAACTGGCCGTTATATCCTTGTCTGAAAAAACCTTTCTATATGTAATGAAGCGAAAGGCGGTCAGGATTTCCATCCTGCCCGCCTTCTTTAGAACAATCCTTAAATATTCTCCACCATCTCCCATACCCCGCAGGGGCATACACCTGCACAGAAGCCACAGCCAGTACATTTATCGTCATCAACAATATATTCGTAGGAGCCGTTTTCATATACAACCCTGCTTATCGCATCCCAGTAACATACGACTTCACACATACGGCAGTCACGGCATGTGGCACAGGACATACACCTCTCTGCATCCTTTTCAGGTATAAAAGAATCTAAGCGGCAGAGATCGTAATATTCTGTTTTTATCTTCTCATAGGGTATAACCTGCTTAATTTCAGGGGAATAAGGCGCCTGCATAAGCTGGTAATGAATATACTCAGCAACAAGTCTTCCCTGACCAATTGCGTTAGTCACAAGTCCAAGCCCTGTGACATCACCGATAGCATATACCTTTGAGTCTGATGTCTGGTAATTATCATTCACCGCTATCCAGCCACTTTCTATGTGGATACCAGGTTGCAGAAAATCAAGTAGTGGCGCATTACCTATGGATATCACTACGAAATCCGCATCCAATGATGTCCCGTCCTGGAAGAAAATCTTTCTTTCCTTCTTATCATATCTCTCTGTGAGTTTAGGCCAGATTATCTCTGTCCCCTTTGCCTTTGCAATCTCCAGTTCTTTCCCGAAAGCAGCAGGTTTCTGTATATCAAGCGCTATTACTGATTCTGCGCCAAGGTTAAACGACTCTGAGGCGACATCCATCCCGACATTACCTGCACCTATTATTACGACCTTCTTATCTTTCAGGTCAAGTTTCTTACCGAGGTTGATATCTTTAAGAAAATCATAGGCAGAGATAATATCTTCAGAACCAGGGAATGTTATCTTTATCGGCTGATGGGCTCCGCAGGCTATTACGACCATTTCGTGGGTCTTATAAATTTCACTAAATTTATTTTTATCAATCCTTGTATTAAGATGGAGGTCAATACCCAATTCATTAAACCTCGAGATCTCCTTTTCTAGTATCTTATGAGGTAATCTCTCTCTCGGGATACATAGTTCAATCTTCCCACCAAGTTTGTCTGATGCCTCATAAAGGCTGATGGTATGTCCTTTAAGGGCAAGCTGCCATGCCACACTCATACCTGCAGGGCCGCCTCCGATTATAGCTATTGTGCGTCCTGTTGGATCTCCCTTCTTTAGTAAGGGGGTATCGAGAGAAAGGCTTCCGAGTTTATCTATATTCAAGGGTGTATCAATATGACCCCTTGTACAGCTCTGCATACAGAGGTTAGGGCAGATCTCACCACAGACCGTTGCAGGAAGCGGACTGTACTGTAATACGAGTTCCAGCGCTTCCTGAAGTTTCCCCTGTCTAATAAGTGTTGTTCTTTTATGGGTCGGTATATGTGTAGGACATGCATAGGCACAGGGAGGTGCATATTTCTCGTTCGACCAGATCGGCCTGTTACGTCTTTCCTTCCCTGTTGTGATGTACGGAAGAATTGTAAGTTCATGGTCAAGATATTCTGCAAATATTCCACCTGCTCCAACCTCTTTTTCCCAGTTGTTCTTTCTGAATTCCGTGAGAGGCATCTTGAACCACTTTCTTGTCCTCTTCTCCTGGGGTGTGTAAGCGATCAGTTTTTTCCAGTCACCAGGTGATCTGGTGAGCTCATTATAATAGGATATCCTGTCAATAGCCTCAAGGAATGGTTTCATATTGGTCTTAAGCCATTCCCAGTCCTGAGGGGTTAGATCAAGTAGTTTTACATCCCTTTCGCTGTAACCCTGAATGGGCCCTCTGAAGTATATAGTTCCTCCAACCATTCCAACACAGGGACGATAGCCGAGGATATTATCGGGATTTCTGGGGTTCACTCCGCAGACAACCGAAATGCCACCTGCCTTGAATTCTGCAAAGGAATCGCCGACATCCCTGAAGTACCATGACTGGGGAGGATCAAAACGTGGGTTATGCTTTGTCATTGTGTCACATCTTGCACCGCCGCTCCCCTGTACATAGAGGGTTCCCTGGGCGGCAGCATTAAAGGCGCCGTTTGTTACATCACCGAGGACTGTTATTTTTGCACCGCAATTGAGCCAGCCTATATCATCAGAAGAACTCCCTTTTACGATTATCTCAGTACCGGACATCCCCATACTGCCGAGCCTCTGACCGACAGGTCCTTCAACGATAATCCTTACTGTCTCACCCCTCGGCCAGATGCGTCCTCCGATACCGTGCTGTCCATCGGTTATTATATTGAGCATCCTTGCACCATCTCTGACTGCCTGCTGGATATGTTCCTCGAGGATTCTGGAAGGAACCCTTTCTACGTCAACATTGCCGTATATGGTTACAGTTTGGAGTTCCATAATCCCCCCATGCCCCCCTTTAGCAAAGGGGGGTGAGGGGGGATTTTTTTTCTGACTCCTGCCTTTTGACTTTTTCTTAGCACGCATAACTTATCTCCAGCCTCTCTGCTATTGCCTTGTCATTTACACTGAGCCCATCTGACATGCCTATCGGGAGTTCTGTACTCCTCCCCATCGGGGCAAAGATCTTCCTTAACTCTACATCAGCAGCCTTAAAGACTTCCACAAGGCGCTCGGCAACCTTATCCGAATCAAGCCTCCTGTATAACTTTGGATCCTGAGTTGTTATTCCCCTCGGGCACTTTCCGGTATTACAGAGATTACAGCGGTTATTCTCATACCCGAAGCAATCAGCAGTTGATTGCATTATATATTTACCGACAGCAACAGCTGAGGCACCGAGCATGATGAGTGCCGCTGCGTTTGCAGCGAGATTTCCCTTTTTGCCGATACCACCTGCTGCTATGAGAGGGAGTTCGTTCTGTTTCCCCTGCCTTACAAGGTCGAGGTAGCATTCCCTTATGTTTGATGCTATCGGGTGTCCCATCTTGTCAAGAGATACATTGTATGCTGCACCTGTACCACCGTCCTCTCCGTCTATGCTGAGCGCTGCTGCGTAAGGGTTTCTTGCGAGATTGTTAAGAACTGCCCTCGCAGTCTTTGTCCCTGATATCTTAGGGAATACAGGTACCCTGAAGCCCCATGCCATGGACATGGACTGGATCATCTTCATTACAGACTCCTCGATAGAATATTTTGTCTGGTGTGTAGGAGGAGATGCAAGGTCAATATACTGTGGTACACCACGGATCTGCGCAATTAATTTAATCACCTTCTGAGCCATAAGTAATCCGCCGTCACCGGGTTTTGCACCCTGGCCGTATTTAATCTCTACACCTGCAGGGTCTTCAGTCATAAGGGGCAATGAATGAATTATCTCATCCCATCCGAAATAACCTGAGGCTATTTGTATTATGAAATATTTTAGATACTTTGATTTCAGAAGTCTCGGCGGCACACCACCTTCACCTGTACACATCACAACAGGCATTTCTTCGACTTCGTTCAGGTAGGCTACGCCCATAGCGAGTCCTTCCCACATCGGAGGGGAAAGGGCTCCTACAGACATGCTACCGATTATTATCGGGTATATCTCCCTCACTGGAGGGATGAACCTTTTGCTTTCCCTGTCAACGACCAGTTTTCCGTTCTCGGATTTTAAAGGTAATTCATCAGGAGGTAAGATTCTGCCGAGCAGGGTCCTTATCCGGAACTCATGCCTTCCGGCATCAAGTGCAGGGTCTGTAAGCATTGATATCCTTGTGAATTTAAGTCTGTCAAGGGTCGATATTGACGGGTCATTCCTCCGACCGCCCCTCTTGTATCCTTCGCCACCTTTATTTTTGTAGTGGAGGAATTTATTCTGCGGATTGAATTCTGGTTCTATCGCCTCATTAGGACATACAAGTGTGCATGTGCCGCAGCCTGTACAATACCGCTCCATATCGGTTACCTGTTCAATTACATGTGTAATTCCTCTCGTAGTGGTAGGGGTCGGGATAGGGCCTTCTGACTGGACAACCCTCTTTACCTTGACTGTTGGTTCAATAGCCTTGACAGGGCATACTGCAGTACAATTCCCGCACCTCTTGCATCTGTCATCCCTCCAGCGGATTATATATGGAAACTCTCTTAATGAGAGTTGATGGTTATAGTCTAACCTTATCCCTGTAGCTGGTTCCATACCTTTACCTCCTTTGCCCCTGGCGGGACAATAACCATATCGTATTTCATCGGAAATATATCTTTTGATTTATCCCTCTGGGGGATTATCCTGTCAAGGCCACACTCTTCAGACATTAAGGCATACTTGCCTTTGATACCACCCACAGCTCCTGGCCTGAGTTTCTTTGAATCCTGTACCATAAAGCATATGCCATCGGGGGTAAATCCTATAACCATATTCGGCCCGTCTATGCAGAGGGGTC
This sequence comes from Nitrospirota bacterium, assembly GCA_016212195.1. GTDB lineage: Bacteria > Nitrospirota > Thermodesulfovibrionia > JACRGW01 > JACRGW01 > JACRGW01. The sequence goes on along the minus strand of JACRGW010000049.1, from coordinate 3,333 downwards.
TTAAAGACTGTTTTATAAGTCTTATTGCTTCTCCGTCTTTCCTCTTTTCTATTTCTGATGGTTTAAGAGGGGTGATAACATCCTTATAGTAGTGTAAGGGGAATCTCAACTGTCTCGCAGTGTAGTGAAGGATGTGGGTAAACACCTCACTGTCGCTGTTATAACCTATATAACCCGGGAATCCCCTGCTCATCAAAAACTCCCTTATCGGAACAAAGGCGGTATTTTCACCATTTGTCATTGAACAGTAACCCTGAATGAAGAAGGGATGGCAAGCATAGAGGTTTATTGCGTAATTTGTATTCTGCCTCCCCTGGGCAAATATCACCTTTGCCTTGAGCCCTGATCTGTCAAGGGAAAAGAATTCAGAAAGTTCAAGAGGGTCACCGACCTCTTTGATGGTTATTACATCCGGATAGAAAGAGAAGACCACTATAGATTCGTCACTCTCTCCCATCCTCCTCAGGGAAATACGTGTGTTCATAAGGAGGTCTTCTTTCTCCTGAAGTGATCTGTTTTTAAAATTCGCAGGATAATCATAGACCCTTGCAAAGTAATAATCCCTTGGAGTAATACTATTAACCCTTTTTATCTTTGGCGCCCATTCATATTTAAGCTTAAACCCCTGGATCTCTATAAACTCATCAAGGATGCTTTTACCCTTCCTGGAGCAGATGCCAGATAGAATCGGGTATCCCTTCAGCTTTTCAAACTCACCTCCGAGATCTTTCAGTACAAGGCCCATACCGGAGCCATCATGCCCCTCTTTCATAGTCTCAAGGGCGAGGATATTCTCCATCGGCGAGAAATATTTATCAGATGTTATTGCGACTAACCTGCACATTCCTTAAATCCTTTATGGTAAAAAAAGCGTCTCTATCATTAGATATGACGCTCCTGAAACCTGTTGCCCTGAGTTATCTCAGAGACAGGAATCGATAACCATTAAAGTTTAAAATAAATTTTGTGTTTTGTCAAAAGATAACCTCTATAAATATTAAAGGTTTATTTCTTTACCAGACCGTATTTCTTGGCTTTATAACCGAGTTGCCTCTGGGTTATTCCGAGAAGCCTTGCTGCCCTTGCCTGGACATACCCGCATTCCCTCAGGGCCTTTGAGATCCTTTCCTTTTCTATAGCCTCTATATCCTTTGAAAGCGTTTCCCTTTCGATGATAAAACTGTCCTCCATTACTACATGTATAGGGAGATGTTCCGGTAATATTATATTGCCATCTATCATTACAACAAGCCTCTCGATGGTATTCTCAAGCTCCCTTACATTTCCGGGCCAGTGATAATCGATGAGTTTTTTCAGCGCCTCTTTTGAGATGGTGACTTTCTTACTATGGCTCTTATTGAACCTGTTCAGGAAATGCTCAATAAGAACAGGTATATCCTCCTTCCTCTCTCTGAGTGATGGAAGGAACATGGGAACCACATTCAGTCTCCAGTAGAGATCCTCCCTGAAGGTCCCTTCTTTTACTGCCTCTTCCAGGTCCTTATTGGTGGCAGCAATAATCCTCACATCAGCCTTGATCGTTTTTGTGCCACCGAGCCTTTCGAATTCATATTCCTGAATAACACGGAGAATCTTTACCTGGATGGCAGGGCTTATGTCTCCTATTTCATCGAGGAATATTGTACCTCCATCAGCAAGCTCAAAACGGCCCTTTTTACTTGAGACCGCACCTGTGAATGCACCCTTCTCGTATCCGAAGAGTTCCGATTCAAGGAGGTTTTCAGGCAGGGCTGCACAATTCAGGGCAATGAACGGGCCTTTGGACCTCAGGCTTTCATAATGGATCGCCCTGGCGATAAGTTCCTTGCCTGTACCACTCTCACCCCTTAAGAGCACCATTGTATTGCTTTTGGCAACCTTATGGACTGCCTTGAATACATCCTGCATCTTATCGGAGAAGCCAACGATATTAGGGAAACTATATTTACCTTTGAGTTCAAAGGAGAGGTTTTCCTTCTCCTTCTTCTCTGCAAGATATGTCTGGCTCAGTTTGACATTCTGGGCGATCAGGGATGATACAATCTTAAGGACCCTTAAATCTTCTTCGAGAGAAACCTTCTCTTCAAATATCCTGTCTGCGGATAAAACACCCAGGGTTTCTCCTTTGAATTTTATAGGGACACAGAGGAATGCTATCCTGTCCTTATCTATTCTTGAGAGCGTCCTGTTAAGGAACATTGGCTCCTCACCTATATTCGGTATAACCATGGGGAATCCTGATTTGACAACCTTTCCTACTATGCCTTCTCCTATCCTGTATTTCCCCCTCTGGATTTCTTCCCTTGTAAGACCATAGGCGGCGATGATTTCCATCTCCTTTGTTTCAGGGTCAAGCAGGGTTACCGTCCCCCTCTTCATGCCAAGGAAGTTTGAGAGGACCCTCATTGAGTGGATCAGGTTCTTTTCAAGCTCGAAAGATGAGCCAAGGGATTTGCTTAATTCGAGTAGGGCGGTAAGCTCTGCATTTTTAATCCTCAGAAGTTCGTCCTTTGTTTTCATATAATATTTATTTTAACATTATTGTACGATAATCTACAATATTGTTTTTGAAATGGTCGGGAAACCCCTGAGCGTCACCCTGAACTTGTTTCAGGGTCTCGTATGATATTGATTTATTAGATGCTGAAACAAGTTCAGCATGACAATATTATGTAATTTATGAGTATTCTGGCACTATTTAAGGACTTGATAGTTTAAGGGTGTTTCCTTGTGGGATTTAAAGGAAGGATTTCAGGAACCCGCCAGGTTTAATAACCCGGCGGATTCTTTATTACCTTAGAGCCATTCCTCCTGCAAGATCTCTCCCTGCAGACCTAACACAATATATTTAACAGGGACCTTTCTGTTTGCAGACTGTATAGCCTCCTGTGCTAACCTTACAAGGCCGGAACAGCAAGGGACCTGCATTATCAGAATAGTAAGTGTGTTTATCTTAGCACCTTCAATCCAGCTCTTAATCTTCTCGACGTATATCTCCTGCTCTGAATCGAGCTTGGGGCAGGCAATACCTATGGATCTTCCCTTCAGGTAATCGTTATGGAAGTTTCCAAATGCATAGGCAACGCAGTCGGCTACTAAAGCCACATCCGCTTTCTCGAAATAAGGAGCGGTTGGCGAAATCAAATGCATCTGAATCGGCCACTGCTTGAGCTGAGACTTAATCTTTACAGATGCAGCCTCCTCCTGAGTATCCTTTTCTCTGAGATCGACCATTTTTGAACCAGGACATCCTTCAAACATTTTGTTTCACCTCCTCCTCTTGGAATTTTTCTTCTAATTTATTTGCAAACCCCTCGTACTTCTGAGAAGAGG
>JACRGW010000048.1 GCA_016212195.1 Nitrospirota bacterium | reverse complement strand
GGAAAATAATGCCCCCATCTATAATGCCTTTTTTAGATTATCGTGATCTTTATCCAGTCTCTGCTCCTCTTCTGTATCATATATTAGATTTGCCATCTGAAGCAGTCTGAATGTCTTGTTCTCAAACTCCTTTGCCTTTAGATCATAAATCTTCTCACGGCATTTCATATAGATATCAAAGGAATCGAGTGCAAGGGCATCTATTCTGGAGTCAAGTTTTGATAGCTCAATGGTAATTCCATTTCCAGAACCTGAATTATCCTGGATTGAATTAAGAACAGGGTAGTTTTTAAGTTCTTCCCTGATAATCTTCTTTAAATCGAAGATAAAGGAAAGGGCCTGGGAAGGAGTGAAATCCTGAATAGCTTTTATTCTTATAATATTATCGAGAAATAAAGACCAGGAATCGTCTGAGGTATGATCCAGTCCCTCGATGAGTTTATCGAAAAGACCTTCTATACTTTTTAGGATTGTATGCCCGACAGGGTTAGTGAACTGGTTTTTCTGGTTTCTTAAAAAACTTGAAGTGTCAGCAGGATAGGACTTAAGTATCAAATCGAACCATCTCTCTAAGATTACAGCCCTCTTTTCTGATAAGAGATTTTTTAGCTCCATATCCCCTTTACACTATCTGGGCATAAGACAGGCACCCTTTTGAGAGGTCAAAGGGGTGCCTCTTCCTAAAATTGTTTTTAACCCTTTGAATTATACGCAGCCGGTCGGCTTTGGAAGTCCAGCGAATTTACAGGCCTGCTTCGCAGGTCCACCGGGATAAAGCTCGTAGAGATATTTTGTGTTACCCTTCTCAGGTCCCATAACCTTGCCTATCTCCTTAACAAGTATCTTTATCATAGGAGCGATCTGATATTGCATGAAGTAGTTTCTAAGGAACCTGATCACCTCCCAGTGGGCATCGGTAAGCTCAATACCCTCTATCTTTGCCAGCTGTCCTGCTAAATCTTCATTCCAGTCCTGCCAGTTTATTAGATAGCCGTCATCGTCAATCTCATAGCTCTTTCCCTTGAATTCAAGAATACCTCCCATTATCTAATTCCTCCTTTCAGTTTATCTAAAATATTTATTATTATAAGACTTGACAATTCCACTCTTTATAATGACCTTTTAATTATAATATATGATCAAATTACAGTCAAATAAAATTTTTCCAGAATTCTATACTGTTAAAGCTATTTTGAAATTAAATTTCTTTGTCTCTAATAGTCTTTTTTCTTTATAAAAGTTTGCCTGTCTTATAAGGCCATTTGCCCATTCACCTGACCCAGAGGCATGGAGGTGGGTATATGTAGCAAGAACATTTTTATAACAGATAGCATCCATTTTGTCAATAAGGCCTTGCCCCCTCTCCATCTTGAAGGCAAAATAGATATCATCACGCTTTGAAAGTTGTGCAGTTATATCTTGGTTTATAACCTTTGAGTAGTGAAACTCATGTCCCCTTAAGATACACCCGACAGGGAAATAGGGATTATCTCGTTCAACATTAACTATTGTATAGCCATGGGCCTGCGGCATCTTTTCAAGACAGAAGACTATCGGGAAGATTCCTGACATCGGATAGGTCGTATCCTCTAACAGGAGGGCTTCTCCGAGATACATCAGACCACCGCATTCAGCATAGACCGGAAGCCCCTCTTCTATTGCATTACGAAGAGAGGTTCTGAAATGTATATTTTCTGATAGTGCAAGGGCATGAGTCTCGGGGAACCCTCCTCCAATATATAGCGCATCAACCTCAGGAATCTCCCTGTCTTTCAAGGCATTTATCTCTATAAGTGTGGCACCACGCCTTACGAGTTCAGTAAAATTTTCCGGATAGTAAAACTGAAAGGCAGAGTCCTTTATTACACCGATTTTGAGTTCGGAGTAAGTAGTCCGGAGTCTCCCCCCCACCCCTTCCCTCCCCCTCGAGGGGGGAGGGGTAGGGAGGGGGTGAAATTCGGCGTTCAGGGGGGGTGCCTCTTTAGCAATCTTCCATATCCCATCCAGATCGATATATTCTTTTGCCAATTTCCCTATCGCATCAATGGCCTCTTTGGGGTTACCGTATTCTTGATATGGGGTAAGCCCCATATGTCTTTCGAGAAATAACTCCTCTCTTATCCTTGGTAAGGCACCTAATACAGGGAGGTCTGAATAATGTTCAAAGGTGTTCCGTATCAATGATTCCTGTCTGCTGTTAGCTATCTGATTTAGTATCACGCCTCTTATATCCATCTCTTTGTCAAAATTCTTACATCCTATAACCATAGCAGCGAGTGTCCTTGTTGTCTTTGTGCAATCAAGTACAAGTATGGTCGGAGATCTAATGATCTTGGAGAGTTCAGCTGTACTGTAAGTACCATCAACATCCATCCCGTCATATAATCCCCTGTTTCCCTCTATTATTGCTCCGTCAAAGTCTATAGTATGTTCCAGGAAAGATGTTAAAATCTTCTCTTTTCCAACCAGGAAGGGATCGAGATTATAACATGGCTGGTCTGCTGCATAGGCTAACCAACCGGCATCGATATAATCCGGCCCCTTTTTAAAAGGTACTATCTTTAAATCCTTATCTCGCCAGGCCTTGATTATCCCTAAGGTAATAATTGTCTTCCCCGAGCCACCTTTAAGCCCGGCTATTACCACCCTCGGACATGAATGCTCGTAATGATATTGCTTGACTTTCAAATCTGAATTAGAGTAGACCTTTCTCTTTGAGATATTCTTCGCTAGGGATCTCTATTGAACTGGCACCACCTGAATAAGAGTACATAAGCTTCCCTACATCTATCATCTCTCTTAGTGCCTTCTTAACAGTATCCTTGTCGAGTCCAGTCTCTTCAGATGCTGCCGCAATTACATCCTTTTCCTTTAACTTTTTTTTACCTTTTGATTTTTCTACTATTTCATATATCTTTTGTTTTAACTCTTCGGTCTCCATAGTTCACCCCTTTCCTCCTGTCTTCTGAGACCCTTCCCCACGAACTTGATTCAGGGTCAGGTTGACAGTCTGCGATTACCATTTAAAGGCCGCTGAAGTCCTGAAGGTTTCACGGGAAAAAGTAAAATCATCGAGATGCTGGAATGTAAATTCTATGCCTGTCAGTTTGAAGAACCTTTCCCATCCGATTCTCTCTATCCACTCACCTATCCTTTCATGTTTCTTGGCATGTTTTGCATATGTCTCGAGGATGTTCTTAACAGCAGAAACGACTTCAGGCCATCTTGGAGGATTGTTGTAAAAGAATGGAATGGCAAGTTTAGAGAACTTCGGATCACTCCGCAGGCTACTAACCTTTCCCCCTACCACAATAGCGACACCATCATTTTCAGGGTCATGGATATCTATCGGTGGACAGACTGTAAAACAGTTCCCACAGTACATACACTTCTCTTCGTTAATCTTAACGCTTTTCTTCGCAGGATCGGGTGATATGGCACGGGTTGGACAGGATGCGATTGTAGTTGGTATTTCACAGAGCTTAATGACCATCTCATGATTTATAGTTGGTGTCTTTCTATGGACACCGACTATCGCTATGTCTGAACAATGAACGGCACCACACATATTAACACAGCATGCCACTGCAAGCCTTACCTTGTTAGGAAGTTCCTTTGTTGTAAAATATTCATAGAGTTCATCCATTAGTACCTTTACAAGTCCGGATGCATCTGTACATGCGGAGTGGCAGTGAACCCATCCCTGGGTGTGGACAACATTGCTTACCCTCGATCCGATACCACCGATTGTGTAGCCCTTCTCTTTAAGCTCTTTCTTAATCAGTTCGACATTCTTTTTGTTTGATACAAGAAACTCTATATTGTTTCTTGATGTGAATCGGAGATAGCCGTTGCAGTATTTATCTGCAATATCGCTTATTTCGCGGATTGTATCGGTGCTTAACAGCCTTGGCGAAGCGACTCTCACCGTATATATCTCATCTCCGCTCTCAGCTACATGAACCATAATCCCGGGGCTCAGTATTTCATGATATTTCCATTTACCATAATTCTTCTTTATCACAGGTGGAAGAAACTGTTCATAATGTGGTGGTCCGATATCTGTTTTCCTCTGTAGTAATGCCATCTTTCATCTCCTCCTTTTTTGATTTTTTACTCTAAACTTTTAACGGTTTGACTGAGATCGCCGAAGTCTCAAAACTCTTATTTCAGGTCGGTTTTTGCCCAGAAGAAAAATGGGTCCCTCCTCGGTGCCTTTACCTGTTGTGGCATTGGTGGCACACCGATATATTCAAGAAATGGCCTCATCCCCTTTGATTCTATAACCTCACCGATCCTTTCTCTCGCCCTGCCATTTTCATCCCACCATTCGATCATCTTCCGGGTAAGGTCCTTCAGTTCCTGATATGGTGGCTTGAGTTCTATAAATGGTACGATAACCCATGAAAGCATTGCACCCACAACGATCGGGGCTTTACTACCCACAAGGAGGGTAGCGCCCTTAATATCTCCGGGCCTTAGTGCCTTGTTCATCTTTGCAATACAGTGCATGCATCTGTTACATTCCTCATTATTAATAGTAAGTCCTTCCTTTTTATCGTAGCTTATGCATTCTGTCGGGCACATATCAACAATCTCAGCCTGAATGTCCATCCCGTTCTTTGCATACCTTTTAACCTCTGCCTGGTCAATCTTTATATTACCCTTCCATGTACCAATTATGGACAGATCGGCACGTGCTATAGAAGCAATACAATCAACGGCACAGCCTGCTGTCTTTATTTTGAACTTATATGGGAATGCAGGTCTATGCAATTCGTCTTGGAATTCCTGTGTAATAGAATAGGTAATGTCAAGGGTATCTATATTTGACCATTCACATCTGGCAGGCCCAACACAACAGCTCGGTGTCCTCATAGCAGAGCCAGAGCCTCCGAGATCCCAGCCCCTTGAAGTAAGTTCTGAAAATATTGGTTCGAGGTTCTCTGTCCTTGTTCCGAGAAGAATCATGTCACCTGTTGACCCGTGAAAATTGGTAAGCCCGCTCCCATACTTATCCCAGATATCGCAGATCTCCCTCAGGGCCTTTGTCGTATAGAACCAGCCGCTGGGCTGATTTATTCTTACAGTATGGTTGTGAGCCACACCGGGAAACTCCTCGGGTAGAGAGGAATACCTACCTATAACCCCACCTCCATAGCCTAATACACCGACAATACCACCATGTTTCCAGTATCCACGCTTTGTCCTGTAAGATTTTTCGAGTTGTCCTAATCCATCTGAGGCTATCTCACTTCTCTTGGCAGCCTTCTTGAATTCTTTCACAAAGCTCGGCCATGGACCCTTTTCTAATTCGTCTAATAACGGAGTCTCATATTTCTTAGCCATAATTACCTCCTAAAATATATAATCAATGCCTTTATAGTAAAGTATTCTTACTTAAGTTATGGTTTCAATATATAGAGTTCCCACTGTTCCTGATCTTCGAGCTTAACGGTCTGAAGGATATAACCTTGCTTTTCGCAGAACTTTGGAATTGAATCTTCGACTGAGGCAGGCGCATCGGAGAGGACCTTCAGAACTTCTCCGGGATTGAGTTTTTCCAGAGCCTTCTTGGTCATAAGAAGGGGATATGGACATACCCTTCCGAGCATATCCAGGACCTGTGCTGGTTCCTTACTTTTCAAATCAATATCTGCCATTTACTTCCCCCCCTTTCTTTAAAAAAACATGAGGTGGTCATTAGCCTCCATCTCTTTTAATATTTCATTGAAAGGAACAACCTTTATTGTCATCTCTGCCCCCATGTCCGAGGCATCAATCAGTCTGTCCTCCTTTATACCCAATCTTTCAATGTCCTCTTTGCAGACGAGGGTCTTGGTATCGGTGGCGAGCATATTCTTAATATGCCTCTCATTGCTTGTAATGCCGTAAGCCTCCATAGACTTCTGGTCCTTTATGCAGTTAAGAACCCCATCCCCTATGAATGCTACTGTTGGGACAATTTCCTCATCGATATGGATGCTTGTTACCCCGCTTGATAGGGCATGTGTAAGGGCAAGCTTCGGATCTTCACTCTTATAAGGTGGCCTCTGGACAACAAACATTATTTTATTTTTCAATTCACCCATTACTCTACTCCTATATGAAGTACCCTATCACTCTGGGCTGAATTGGCTAAATACAAGTCCATACTGGCTCGGTTAATTCCCCCTATTAAGTCTTCCTTCTGAATCCCTCTTGATTGGTTACAGGCCTCGCATGAGATAACACTAAGCCCTTTACCCATGAGGTCTCTAAGGGTTTTGTCGAGATGACTGTAATCCTTGAATTCTTTCTGCTTATTCTTAGAGAGGGTCGTTGCATTACCGGAGAGCCAGAGATTCACGGTATGTCATTTATTTATTGCAGTCTGGGCAAGCCTTATAGCGAAATCGAGGTTCATCGAACCTACAAGGGAAGAGAAGACACCAATGCTTAATGTCCCCATATTATCCTCCTGGTATAATGTTCACTATACCTGATTACACAGATACACAGATTATAACTAATCTGCGTAATCTGCCTTTGTAATCGGTGTAATCAAACATCCTTTCTTTTCTTTTATAGGATGTCTAAAGCCAGGCAAGTTTTTCGTATTTATCCATAATCAGATCTACAAGATCATCGTAAGCAATTACCTTTACCCTCTTGTCTACTTCGTTATCACTAAATCCCCTTGTCTCGAGGTCTTCTTTAAGGATATAAAAGGTAGCACCTTTTTTATCCAGAATTGGGGAAGGTTTTCCATTCTCTTTAAGGACAGCGTGGTAGATACCATTACTCACGAGGAAAACACCTAATTCCTGAGCAGTAATCCGATTGTAGATAGCTTCCGTTCCCCGCAGATCACTATAAAATAAACCTAATCTCATATGGGTACCTCCCCTTTTGGGGTAGCAGAATTACAAAAAGAGAATAAGTAAATACATACAATGATATTTTTTTGAAAACAATGTCAAATTAAAAATATTAATTTACTTATTAACGATAATTACTTCATCTTTTTTACATAATAGATGAAGATACCACCCTCTTCTGCCATAGAAAGCACTTCATTGCCAGTCCTCTTTGCCCAGGCTGGGATGTCTGCCTTTGTTCCTGGATCAGTAGCCTCAATCTTTATTATCTGACCGGTCTGAAGACCATCAACAGCCTTCTTTACCTTAAGAACCGGCATCGGACAATTCATCCCCCTACAGTCAATAACTGAATCTGCGTTAATCTCTGCCATAATCTATCTCCTTTCTTTGATTATTTTTATAAATTATAAAATATATCGGTATAGATGTCCATACTTTTTAATTTAATGCACCATCATTTAAAGCAGATATTTTATAACTATAAAGCCTGCTATAAGAAAGATCATAAAGACAAAGGTCAGAAGATTAAAGTATCTGTCTATAAAGTTCCTTATGGGTGAACCGAAGTGATAAATGAGACCAGAGACGAGGAAAAACCTTGCCCCACGACTGATTATAGAGGCAATCACAAAGACTACAAAATCAACCCTGAAGAACCCAGCAGAAATAGTGAACACCTTGTAAGGAATAGGAGTAAAGCCAGCGATGCCGACCGCCCATGCTTCATATTGCTGGAAATAGTTCCTCACTACTTCGAACCTCTGAGGATCGATGTAGTTAAAGAGTATCTTACTGCTGAATTCCCAGAACTGGTACCCAAGAAAGAAACCAAAGATCCCGCCGAGGACAGAACCTATCGTGCAAATCGTGGCATATCTGAAGGCCTTCTTATTTATTGACAGCGAAAGGGCCATGAGAAGTATATCTGGTGGAATAGGGAAAAAAGAAGACTCTGCAAAGGCGAGAATGAAGAGGGCAGGTGTGCCGTAAGGAGTCTCTGCCCAGTGTAAGACCCAGTAGTACAGTTTTTTTAATAAGCGCATTTTTACCTAAAAGATATTAAAATTAGGATTTGAAGTAAGTAGCATTTCTAATAACTCATAACTCTGAACTCTTAACTCACAACTTTTTTTCATATATCTCATTGGCTACCTCTGTATTAAGTCCCCTCCCCATATCCTGCATTGTGCAGTAAAGCCTGTTAGCCATTGCATTAACATCCATCGGGATAATGGTCCTAAGGGAGCTGTTGATAATAAAGGTCTCTTCTGCATAGAGGTCAAGAAGGTTGTTATTAAGTTCGATAAATTCCTTCTTTTTATAGGATCCCTTAACCATTTCCTTATAGGTTATTTTCTCATTTCCTCTCTTAAGTAGTTTAAGGTAGAGATTAACGAGAAGGACTGTCCTTTCCCTCCTGAATTTATCTATCTTTTCATAATCCATAGTCAGCCTTAAAGGAAGATAGGAAATAGCATTTATGAATTTTTTATCTATATCCTTTGCATCATCAAGGAGGTCATCGATATCTTCCCTGGATACTCTTGAACCCTTGTCATTGAGACTAAGGGCAAGGTCAAGACAGAGACGATAATAACTCAAATCCTTCTTGACCCTTTCATCAACAAACTTCTTAAATACGGGAAAGTGGAAAAGGCTTACTAATCTGCCGCATTCCTTTAAACACCTCTCTGTAAGGAGATTGAGGTATTTTGTATTAAACTTCTGGATTTCATCACACTTTGACATCTTTCGATTCAATTATTCATGCACAGATTTGCCTGTTTAAAAGAATGCTTAGCCATATATCTCAGAGGCTGCCTCTCTGTTAAGTCTCCTTCCTAAACCTCGCATATGTAGGTATAACCTCTCTGCTAAGGCCATTACATCCATAGGAATCAGACTCCTTAAAGAGCTACTTAAAATAAAGCTCTCTTTAGAATAAAGGTCGAGAAGGGTATCATTCAGTTCTATAAAATTCCTTTTCTTAAAGGTCTGCATAACCATTTCCTTATACGTAGCATCTTCATCTCCTGCCTTAAGGAGCTTAAGGTAGAGATTGACGAGAATGAATGTTCTCCTCTTTCTTAATTTATTTATTTTCTCATAGTCCAGTACAAGTCTGAGAGGGAGGTGAAAGATGGATCTCTGAAATTTTCTGTCTATCTCTTTAGCCTCGTTGAGAAGCTCATCGATATCTTCGTTAGATACCTTATAGCCTACCTGCTGAAGCTCTATTGCAAGGTCGAGACAGTGCCGATAATAAATCAAATCCTTTTTAACTCTTTCATTAACAAACCTCTTGAATACTGGATAGTGAAGAAGGCTAACTGCCTTGCCGCATTCATTAACTCACCTTTTCGTTAAAACCGTGAGGTATCTTGTATTGAAACTCTGGATCTCAGAGCCTTTCGACATCGTTTAACTGCGAATCCAAAACATATGAGGTGTTTTAAAAAACTATCCTCATCTGGTTTCTTATTTCGGTGACTCCTTCTTTTCTCCAGTCAAGGATTTGAAGGCTTTCTCATTAATATCTATCTTGGCATCCTTTTTAAGACCTGCCACCCATTCTTCGAATATCTTCTTCTGTTTTTCTCTAAGAAGCCGCTGACGGAGGACCTCTGTTACCTTTGCATATTCAACTAACTGACCCTGTTTTCTTCCTGTGAGTTTTATTATGTGATAACCGAAATTTGTCTTCACCGGTTCACTGATTTCTCCCTGCTTCAGTTTGAAGGCGACTCTCTCGAATTCCGGAACCATCTTTCCTCTCTTAAAATACCCTAATTCTCCTCCCTTCTTTGCAGAGGCGGGGTCCTGGGATAACTCCATTGCGAGTTTACCAAAATCAGTCCCCCCTTTAAGTCTATTAATAACATCTCTGGCTTCGGCATCAGTCTTAACAAGAATATGACTTACACGCACCTCCTCGTTCAGTCTGAACTCCTCGGGATTGGAATCATAATATGCCTTTAGCTCTGACTCATCGACCTTGGCCTTATCTTCTACTTCTCTCTTAAGTAGGATCTCAAGAAGTGCATCCCTCTTAAACCTCTCGATCATGTCGAGATACTCTTTATCTTTATCGATCTTCTTTTTCTTGGCATCAAGGTATATAAGTTCACGACTTATCAGGTCTTCGAGAAACCTCCTTTTACCTTCAGCACTTTCGAATATACCCTTAGCAAAATCGGGTACCTTGCTGATTTCCTTCTTATATTCATCAGACGTTACCTTGCCTCCCTTAAATTTAGCAAGAACCTCTCCTTTATCCTTTGCACAACCTAAAAGTAGTGCTATAACAATTACAAATACTACCTTTTTCATTATTCCTCCCAAATTTAAAATTTTTCTTTTGTAACACATCCAAGGATTTCTTGCAAGAACTTTTTCGTTTCCCTGTAAACCTTATCCCACTCCTTATCACCTAAAGCAAGCTGTATGGTATATTCATGGATAAACCTGATAGATTTATTTCTACTTTTTAAAAGGTTGAGAATCTTATCAGGAGTGATTTCAACCTTTTCATCAAAAACAATATTTATCCCCTCCCATCCTTTTTCTATTCTTTTTACCCTTAATTGCCTTGCGAGAATCTTTAGATCCATAATATCAAGAAGTCTTAATGTCTCCTCAGGGATTTCACCGAATCTATCCCTGAGTTCTTCTTTAACATCCTGAATTCCATCCTCTGTCCTGACAGAAGCGATCTTTTTATAAAAATAGAGTCTCTGGGCTACATCCGGAATATAATCCTCAGGGATGAAGGCAGAGATCTTTAAATCCATAAGTGGGTCTTCTAATGGAGGGACCTCCTCACCCTTGATCTTCAGTACAGCCCTTTCAAGCATCTGGATATAGAGGTCGAGACCGACTGCTGCGATATGACCTGACTGCTCAGGACCGAGGAGATTACCTGCCCCTCTTATCTCGAGATCCTTTAACGCAATTTTAAACCCTGCACCGAGTTCGGAGAACTCCTGCATTGCCCTCAGTCTCTTTCTTGCATCCCCTGTAAGGACCTGGACACCTGGAATCAAAAAATATGCATAGGCCCTTTTATTTGACCTTCCCACCCTTCCCCTCAGTTGATATAGATCTGCAACGCCGAACCTATTCGCATAGTTAATAATAATTGTATTCGTTGAAGGTATATCAAGACCTGACTCGATAATAGCAGAGCAAAGAAGTAGATCCAACTCTTTTTTCAGAAACAAGACCATCACCTTCTCGAGGTCCTTTTCTTTCATCTGTCCGTGGGCTATACCACTCCTTGCTTCAGGGACTATCCTCTTAAGGTAATCGAACATCCTTTCGAGGGTCTTTACTCTGTTATGGACAAAGAAAACCTGACCTCCTCTCGCAAGTTCCTTCATTATTGCATCTCGTATAACCCTTTTATCAAATCTGGTTATGATTGTCTTAACTGAGAGACGGTCTTCAGGAGGTGTGTTGATTATACTCAGATCCCTTACTTTTGACAGGGCCATATGGAGGGTCCTCGGGATGGGCGTTGCGGTAAGTATGAGTACATCCACATTCTTTTTCAATTCCTTGAGCCTCTCTTTATGTCTCACACCAAATCTCTGCTCTTCATCAATAATCAGCAATCCTAAGTCTTTAAATTTTACGTCCTTCTGGAGGAGTCTGTGGGTTCCTATAATTATATCGATTGTTCCAGCTTCAAGTTCACCAAGGATCTTATTCTGTTCTTTTCTACTCTTGAATCTGCTGAGGACCTCGGTTCTTACAGGAAAGGCTGAGAACCTTTCAGAGAATGTCCGGAAGTGCTGTTCAGCGAGTATAGTTGTCGGAACGAGTATAGCCACCTGTTTACTGTCATGGACAGCCTTGAATGATGCCCTCATTGCCACCTCTGTTTTCCCATAACCTACATCTCCGCATATAAGGCGTTCCATAGGCTTTCTTCCTTCCATATCCCTTTTAATATCTTCTATGGCATCTATCTGATCCGGCGTCTCTTCATATTCAAATGAGGAATCAAACTCTTTATGAAGATAACTATCGGGTGAAAAGGAATAACCTTCAAGAACCTCCCTTGATGCGTAGAGATCGATTAATTCCTTTGCCATGTCCTCCATTTCCTTCTTTACTCTCTCCTTTGTCTTCTGCCACGAAATTCCCCCAAGCCTGTGGAGTTCAGGTGTAGAACCCTCAGGTCCTACATATCTCTGAACCCTATCAATCCTGTCAAGAGGTAGATAGAGTTTATCGTCCCCGGCATAATTTATCAGGAGGAAATCGGATTCGTAGCCATCTATCCGTAACCTCTTTATCCCAAGATATTGACCTATTCCATAATCTATATGGACTATATAGTCACCTGCCTGGATCTCTTCTATCGATTTCAGGAAATCTTCAAGTCTCGACTTTGATGGGACTTTTCGCCTGAGCCTTTCTCCGAATATCTCAGCCTCGGTTATAAATACGATGCCGAGTGAAGGGAAAACAAATCCCTTCGAGAGGTGTCCAATCAGAATTGCAGGGAAGAGGGAATTTGAATCTGTAATAGTGATCTGTGAACTGTGATCTGTGAACTGTAAATAAGAATCTACATCATATTCTATAAGTAGATCCCTCAGTCTTTCTGCCTGTCCAGTCGTATTACATACAATGAAGACTTTGTATATCCTTCTCCATTCCCTGAGTCTCTCAGCAAGCGAACTTATACCCTTTAAATCCTTTCCTTCGATCGATTCTGTATCTAAGTTAAATATCTTTCCCTTTCCTGAAATCACAAGGAGCTCCAATATGATTGACTGGAATCTGGTTACTCTATGATGTATTTCCTTAGTACTGAGATAATGACCCTTTTCCATCTTGATGCCTCTATCCTTAATCTTTTCGTCAATCCTGAAAGGCTCATCAAGGACAACAAGGTACTCCCCGGGTAAGTAGTCGAAAAAGGTCTCCTTTAAATCACTGGTATCTTCTAATAAAGGAAGGACTATCATTTCACCCAGGACCTTAACTGACCTCTGGGTACCCTTATCGAATTCCATTATTGACTCTATCTCATCCCCGAAGAGGTCTATCCTCACAGGGTTAGGGTGATAAGGGGAGTAGATATCTATTATCCCCCCTCTTATGCTAAACTCCCCTGCTTCAGCCACCATAGGAACCCTTCTATAGTTAATCCCTATCAATTTTTCTCCTATGGTATCTCTGTTAATAAAGTCCCCAGGTCTTAAAATCGTACTTTTATTCTTTATATCACGCTGCTTCGGGAAAAAACCCATTATCGCTTCTATATGGGTGATAAGATTAAATTTCCCCCCCTCATTCAATATAGAAAGTATCTTTATTCGTTCACCGATGATTTCAGGATCAGGTTTTGATATCCCGTAAGGAAGAATATCGCGTGAAGGGAAAAAGAGGGACTCGACGAAATCAGTATTAGGGAGAAGGCTTCTGAAAAACCTTAGATCCTCGTAGAGTCTTTCAGCCTCTTCCTGTGAGGATGTGATTACCACAAGGGGTTTGGGTATCTGCGATAAGAAAAGGGCCTTAGAAGAACCCGTAAGGCCCTTAACACTTATTCTCCTCTCCCCTTTCTTTATAGCATCCAGGAGAGGGAGGAGAATTCCTTCCATAACGATCATACCTTCAATTCACAAACAAAAGAATTCGAGATTTCGAGGAAAAGCACTAAATTCTAATATTTAAATCCTAAACAATTTAAAATGACCTAATTTCAAAACTTTTTGAACATTTCGATTTTGATATTGTTTAGAATTTAGGATTTCGGATTTAAAACTTACCTTAACCCCTTAAATACTTTTTTCTTATACGGCCTCCTTTGTTCAGCCACTCTGCTCAAAGGTATCTCTGTTAAAAGCCTCCTCTGTTGATATGTCTTCTTATGTTCTTTAAGGAGTCTGAGGATTTCTGTAATCAGGGATATATCTTCTTCATCCATATCTTTAAGGAGCTTTAAGAATATCCTTTTCTTCTTATCTCCAGCGATATCCATCAACTCCTCCGGAAGATGTTCGAGGAGGCCCACTATATGGCCTTCCTGAAAGAAATAACCAATGGGTATAGAGAAAATTCCAGAAAGCTTTATTAGCATCTTTATAGAAGGAAGCTGCTCTCCTCTTTCAATCTTTCCTATATAGGAATAATCGACCGCTACTTTTTTAGATAGTTCCTTCTGAGTTAATGCCTTCTCCTTCCTTAACTTCCTCAGTCTTTCCCCTATCTCTTTCTTTAAAGTCATCTCCATAATAGACTTTTAAATTACTCTTTTTGAGAAAGATTGTCAATAAGCTGAAAGAGTTAAATATTTGGTTAGCCGACAGAGAGGATTCTTTCTATGGCTACGCCTATCTGGTTGGCAATATCATTGAAGAGTCTTTGGTCTGTTTCTGAGAATGCTTCATCAGAAAAGACCAAATTCCTGTAAAGGTTAAGAACCCCGAGGGTATACCCTACCCCTTTTATTATTGGAAGACAGAGGAGGATTCCTGCATTTGTCCTCATTCTTTGAACTTTTCCGTCTTTTAAGGTCTTATCACTAAAGAATAATGTCCCTTTTCCAGTTAAGATCTGGGCTGTTTGGTGCGCCCCATAGAAGGCCACTGTCTCTAACTTATTACCTCCAAAAACCATGAGGCTACAGCCATCAATCTTAAACCCTTCACTCAGAACCTTCAGCACCCTCTCAAAGGATTTCTCATCTGAGATCGAATTTAAGATTTTCATCATCCTGTTATAATTACGGAGCTCGATAATCCTGCGCCTCATCTTGATGATAAGGGCCTCAAGCCTTCTCATCTTTAAATCCTTATCCATCCCTTATCTCATGGAGGATGTAGTATAACTTCTTTTCATCTTCAGGAATAACTATTTCTGCAAGGCCAAGGCTCTCCAAGTTAGAGGCTATTATCTTTAGGTTATCAAGGTTTATCTTTCTTCCCATAACCCTTCTCAATAATCTCGAATCTATTGTTCCTTTTATCTCAATTCCATCAGCGCACATTAAAAGGAATATATAAAGTTTTAGCTCTTCATGCCCGAGGAGGCGGTAGGTTCTGGTATTTTCGAACCTCTTAAGAAATTTCAGCTTATCCACTGGGGAGAATTATAGGATATATATTCCTTTATGTCAAGCATTAATTGATTATATGTCCTGATTGACAAATCATCTCTGAAGATATATGCTTTATACCATGAATCTTTTTGAGAAGATAATAAAGGAACATCTTGTAGAAGGAAAGATGGTAACAGGGGAAGAGATAGGGATCAGGATAGACCAGACCATTACTCAGGATGCTACAGGCACTATGGCCTATCTCGAATTCGAGGCGATGGGGGTCATGAATGTAAGGACAAAACTCTCGGTAAGTTATGTTGATCATAACACACTCCAGACAGGTTTCGAAAACGCCAATGACCACAGGTTCCTGCAGTCAGTAGCAGAAAAATACGGTATCTATTTCTCTCGCCCTGGAAATGGTATCTGCCACCAGATCCACCTTGAGAGATTTGCAAAACCGGGTAAAACACTTCTTGGCTCTGATAGCCATACACCTAATGCAGGTGCTATGGGGATGGTCGCAATAGGGGCAGGTGGACTCGATGTTGCTGTAGCTATGGCAGGGGGACCATTCTATCTTTTAATGCCGGAGGTCGTGCTTGTGAAACTAAAGGGGAAACTCAAACCCTGGGTTTCTTCAAAAGATATAATCCTTGAACTCCTGAGAAGACTTACTGTAAAAGGTGGTGTAGGTAAGGTATTCGAATATGGGGGGGAAGGTGTTATATCTTTATCAATTCCTGAAAGGGCAACGATAACAAATATGGGTGCAGAACTCGGTGCAACGACATCAATATTCCCGAGCGATGAAAAGACAAGACTATATCTTAAGGCTCAGAAAAGGGAGAAGGACTGGATACTACTTGGCCCGGATAAAGATGCGTCCTACAGTAAGATAATCGAAATTGACCTTGCTGAACTTAAGCCATTAATTGCGAAACCTTCAAGCCCTGACAATGTCTCTTCAGTAAAAGAGATCACAGGTAAACCTGTTGATCAGGTCTGTATAGGCAGTTGTAATAATTCCTCTTATGAGGACCTTATGCTCGTTGCTTCGATCCTTAAGGGGGAAAAGGTCCATCCCTCTGTTAGCCTTACAATAAGTCCTGGATCAAGGCAGGTTCTTGAGATGATTGCAAGGAATGGTGCACTTGCTGATCTTATAGACGCAGGTGCAAGGATACTTGAGAGTGCCTGCGGTCCCTGTATAGGGATGGGTCAGGCACCTCCTACTGGTGGAATATCTATAAGGACATTTAACAGGAATTTCCCTGGAAGGAGCGGGACAATTGATGACAGGGTTTATCTTGCAAGCCCTGCAGTTGCGGCTGCCTCTGCAATAGCAGGTGTTATTACAGATCCGAGAGAACTCGGTAAACCGTCTTTGATTTCCATTCCCGATGAATATCTGATAGATGACAGCATGATAATACCTCCAGCCGAGAGGCACGAAGATGTAGAGGTCTTAAGAGGCCCGAATATAAAACCCCTCCCCAAAAGAGGTCCTCTCGAAGAGACCATATCAGGAGTGGTCCTTATAAAGTTAGGAGACAATATAACAACCGACGATATAATGCCTGCAAGTTCTAATATCCTCCCTCTCAGGTCAAACATCCCCGCCATCTCTGAATATGTCTTCGAGAGGATAGACCATGAATTTATAAAAAGGGCGAAAGAGTCAGGCGGGGAGGTCATCATAGGAGGTATAAATTATGGACAGGGAAGCAGCAGGGAACACGCAGCCCTTGCACCGATGTATCTCGGTAT
>JACRGW010000045.1 GCA_016212195.1 Nitrospirota bacterium | reverse complement strand
CTGATGTGGATAAGTATCACCAAGCTTTTTTCTGCTGACTGTTTGTTGGCAAGACGTGTTTCCCCACGGAGCAAGACAAGAGCTATCCTGCTTATGGGCATCATGTGGGGGTTTATCCTGCTTTTTCTGGGAACTCTTGGCAGGACTGTTAATTACTACTTTTACGACTTTTTGCACGGTAAGGTGTGGCAGATATTCTCCCTTGTATTAGACATGGCGGGCCTTTTTCTATTAATCGGTATTATCTATGGATTGCTCAGAAGGTATGTATTGAAATCAGAAAGGATAGCTACTAGCATTCAAGATGGTATCTTCCTGGTCTGGCTTTTTCTTGTGATTATTACCGGATATGGTATTGAAGGAACCAGGATTGCGGTTTTGAATCCACCTGCTATTGATTGGTCACCCGTGGGGTATACCTTTGGGATAGTAGCTCTCTCGATATCAGGAGGAGATGTAGGTGCCCTGAAATTTATCAACCTGGCGTTTTGGATCGTTCATATGCTCCTTTCTCTGTCCTTTATTGCATATATCCCTTTCTCTAAGGCGTTTCACATTTTTGCAAGCCAGATAACGACTTTCCTATCTGTAGAAAGGGAAAGGGAGATTATAGAATCAGTAATTGGTTCAAAAAAGTTTGAAGTTAATCGAAGTTCTGTTGGTAAGATATGAGCCATTTCAGTATAAAATGCAGAAACTGTGGGATGAGGTTAAAGGAAGTATACTGTGCCTTCTGCGAACACTGCAGGGATTCCCTTCTTGTATCTGAGTATAAAGAGATACATTTCAGAGAGAACAATACCAACGGTGTGTGGAGGTTCAACTGGCTACCTCTGCACAGTCCCCTTTCATCTCAGGCAGGCCCTATAGTTTATGGATCAAAGGGGCTTTCCGAAAGACTGGGGCTTAAAAATCTCTATATCGCCTTTAACGGGTACTGGCCTGAAATTGGTGCAGAGATTGAGACATGCACCTTTAAGGAATTTGAGGCTGCGGTTGTACTCCAGAATGCAAAGGAAAACAGCATTAGTGGACTCATCGTTGCATCGGCAGGCAATACAGCGAGGGCCTTTGCCCATTTATCTACTAAGACGGAATACCCTGTTATAATAGTTGTACCACGCATGTGCCTTCCTGATATATGGTATACAGAAGGATCTTCCTCAGTACCTACAGTCTGTATAAGGGACGGTGATTATTCTGATTCTATAGATGTGGCAAGACGGATTGCTGCCACACTGGGAATACCTTTTGAAGGTGGGGTAAAAAATATCGCAAAGAGGGATGGCTTGGGTATTGTATTGCTCGAAGCGGTCTCTTCTATCGGAATGCTTCCAGACCATTATTTTCAGGCAGTAGGAAGCGGGACTGGTGCTATAGCAACTTGGGAAATGGCTGAGAGGTTTTTAAGGGATGGCAGATTCGGTAACAGACTGCCAGTCCTTCACCTTGCACAGAATCTACCCTTTGCACCGATGGTAAAGGCATGGGAGAGAAAGAGCAGGGAACTTTTTCCTGAAGACCTGAGGTCTGAACTTTTAGGATTAATAACCACAAGGGTCCTCTCAAATCGTTATCCTGCATATTCTATTAAGGGTGGAGTATATGATGCACTCACTGCAACAGGTGGCAGGACATACGGCATTGAGAATGCTGAGGTCTTTAGTGCAATGAAGATCTTCGAAGAAACAGAGGGGATAGATATAGTACCAGCAGCAGGGGTAGCGGTAGCTGCCCTATTGAATGCCGTAGCCACAGGTACGGTTAAGAGGAATGGTACTGTTTTACTTAATATCACAGGTGGTGGAGAAAAAAGGTTGAAAGAGGAGAAAAAGACTTATAAAGTTGATCCCCTTATTATTTCGAAAGGGATATCAGAGAAAGAAATAGAGGAATTACTATGTAACGCTATGAAGACAAATTGGTAGACATATAAAAAAGGTAGAAAGCCATTCAAAAATAAAGGGGAGGTAATAGTATGGCAGAAATTAATGACCTTGATAGAAAAAACCTGATGAATGGAGGTGAAGAGGAACTATTTATTGTTCTATGTACTTCAGGTTTTGAAAAGATTGCTAATGCCCGTTCAGCTTTGATGTTTGCCTCTTTGGCTGCGTCGGCCAATTTCAAAACAATACTTTTTTGCATTCAGAATGCTGTTGATATTATGGTTAAAGGCGCTATAGAAAAAAATGAAGTTCCACAGCCAGGCGTCCCTACACTTGTCCAGAGGCTCGGTGAGGCAATGGAGATGGGAGTTGAGATTCAGTGCTGTACCCAGACAATGGCTAACAAAAAGATTACAGAATCGGACCTGATTCCCAACGTGAAGACAGCAGGGGCTATGAACCTCATAGATCTTACTGCTCGAGCTAAAGGAACACTATGTTTTTGATCGCAGGGTCTTGATAAAGTATTGATAGGCATATATCGATTTTTCAATTTTTTATCTATCTCGGTCTCTTTATTTGCCTCCTTTGTTATCATAAAGGTATATATGAAAAAGGACTTCTCTTATGCGACACCCTGAAAATGAATTAATGGGTATACTTAAAAAGAGCAGGGTTGACTTTATATGTTCGCTCCCATGCGAGAAGATTAAAATACTGCTTGAACTGATAGAAAAGAGCTTTTTCCATGTTCCTTTAACCCGTGAAGAGGAAGGGGTTGGTATATGTGCTGGTGCAGCTTTGTCTAACAGACGGCCTGCTATGTTTGTTCAGAGTTCTGGGATTGGAAATATGATAAATGCCTTACTTTCTCTTACCGGATTCTATAGACTACCCCTTGCTATATTTGTTAGCCATAGAGGGATTTATAAGGAGAAGATACCTGCTCAGATACCAATGGGAAGGACTTTAGCTGGTATTCTGAAGGGAGCAGGAATTGGCTATACCAATGTATCCCGTAAAGGTGACCTGAGGCTTATCGAAAAGAAACTGAAATCCATCTACCAGAAAGAAAAAATCTATGCCTTTCTGCTCAGTCCTGCGGTTTGGGAAGGGACATGCGAAGACAAACATGGTAAGACAGGCGAGACGCCTGTCCTACCATTGGGATATGATTTAAATATTGGAGTAGGACAGGCGTCTCGCCTGTCAGAATTAAGACCTAAATTAACCCGCTTCGAAATATTGAAGATTATCGCGCCCTATCTTAATTCTAAGGTTGTTGTATGCAATCTTGGATTCCCAGCCAAAGAGCTATTCTATATCAAACACCAGCCATCTAATTTTTATATGCTCGGAAGCATGGGCATGGCAACACCGATCGGACTTGGAATTGCACTAACATCGAAGAAAGAGGTCGTTGTGATAGATGGTGACGG
>JACRGW010000008.1 GCA_016212195.1 Nitrospirota bacterium | reverse complement strand
TGGATTCCTGCTGGAGTTTATCCCGTACTCCGATACGGGGCAGGAATGACATTGAATTATTGTTTTCACTATGATAGACATGGAGGTAAACAATGTTAGATGAAGCATCGAGAGAGATAGAAGAACTTAAAACAAGGCTCAATACCCTCAGGGGGTATCTTTGAAATAGAAAAGAAAGAAAGCAGAATAAAGGAGATAGAAAAGATAATGGAAGCCCAGGATTTCTGGGAGAATGTTCCTTCTGCCCACGCCCTCCTGAAAGAGAAGTCCACACTTGAAGGGTCAATCAATAATTTCTATTCCATTCAGGGAAGGCTTGAAGACCTCGAGATAATGATCGAGCTTTCAGAGGAAGAAGAGGATACATTTATATCAGAAATAGAAAAGGGTCTTAAAGAATTAAACAGTGAATTCCAGAAGATCGAAATAGAAACAATGTTAAGCGGTGAGAAGGACAGTCATAATGCCATCGTCTCGATCCATCCCGGTGCTGGCGGTACAGAATCCCAGGACTGGGCACAGATGCTCATGCGCATGTATCTTAGGTGGGCAGACAGTCATAATTTCAAGACTGAAATCCTTGATATCCTTCCCGGAGAAGAGGCGGGTATTAAGAGCGTAACCATTATGGTCACAGGTAAATATGCCTATGGTTACTTAAAGGCAGAGGCAGGGATCCACCGCCTCGTAAGGATTTCTCCCTTCGATGCAAGCAAACGGAGACATACATCATTCGCCTCAGTATTTGTTTATCCTGAGATAGAAGAAGATATAGAGATCGATATAAAGGATGATGACTTAAGGATAGAGACCTTCAGGGCAAGTGGTGCAGGCGGTCAGCATGTGAACAAGACCTCTTCTGCAGTAAGGATAACCCATATCCCTACTGGCATTGTTGTTCAGTGCCAGAATGAAAGGTCACAACATAAGAACAAGTCAACTGCCATGAAGGTATTGCGGTCAAAACTCTACGAACTCAAGCAGGAAGAGCAGGCTAAGAAGATGGAAGAGTTTTTAAGCGAGAAAAAGGAGATTGCCTGGGGTAGTCAGATACGTTCCTATATATTACAGCCATACCAGATGGTAAAAGACCACAGGACAAATCTCGAGATCGGAAATGTAAATGGAGTTCTCGATGGGGACATAGACCAGTTCATTGACACCTACCTGTTACAGGTAGTCACAAAGTAATCTCATCCCTTAACTTTGAAACCCCCTTTTTAACAATATCAAACCATTTCTGATCTGTCAAAACTACAGAGGTCTCAATTTGGCGTTCGGGAATTGACCAGTATTTCTTAAGCAATCTATCCTTTTCATCTGGGGAAACCAAACGGTAACCATGTTTTTCGTAGAACTTAACTGCCCAAACAGCATCTGCCCAGGTACCAATTAATATCGGTCTATCCGTTTGCTTACAAAGATATGATAACAATTTCCCTCCTATGCCTTGATTTTGTCTCTTCCTTTGCACATAGGAGTGTCTGATCAGGGTTATATCTTGAACATCCTGGATTCCCATCACACCAATCAACTCCCTTCCTTCTTCGCATCCCCAGAATACAACACCACTTTCTATCTCATAACGAAGTTCTACTTCAGACATATAAGGTTCTTTCCAGCAGTCTATAGGGATAATCCCTTTGTATGCCTGTGCAGCATCATTTATAACTGAAAGGATAACATCGAACTCACTTTTATCACACAAACGAATCATGATTTCTACCCTTACCAGAATCAATTCTGAGATATTTAATTGTAGCCCCCTGTCACTGATATTGCAAAGGTATCCATCGCCAGTCCCAGGACTATAATAATAGTTTTAATTATGTCCATCCAGATATCATTTATTTTTTATCATTTATACCATTTAGAATCTATTTAGTAAATACCGTTAGAAACCCAAGCTTTCGAACTGGGTAAATAACAGATTAGCCTCAGGGATCAATTTCATAGATAATTTATTTTTTACTTGACTTATATTGTAACTTCTGTTATTATAGTAACATATGTTACATTCTCAACCTTTAAAGGAATGGCTTTTAATTTTTTACAGCGTCCCTTCAAGGCCTGTAAGCAACAGGATGCGGATATGGAGGAGGCTTATAAAGGTTGGTGCAGTTCAGCTTAAGGGAGCAGTTTACATGCTTCCATATAACGAAGAAAATTATGAGTTCTGCCAGTGGCTTGTATCTGAGGTTTCATCCAAGGGAGGTGAAGGGACATTCGTTAAGGTAAAGGCGATTGAAACAATGAAAGAGGTGGATATAATCAATCTATTCAATTCTCAGAGGGACATAGAATATTACAATATCGCAAAAAGGATTGAAGGGATTGGAAGAAAGATTGAGAGTGCAATAAAGGGGGGCGGTACAAAAGACAGCAGAATATTTCATGAGGAACTAAGGAGATATGAAAAGGAGTTTCAAGAAATAAGGAAGATAGACTTCTTTTCATCTAAGGCCGGAGGCACTTTGGAAAAGAGACTTAAAGATTTGTACGGAAAGATCAGGGGCATATCTGAGATAGGCCCAAAGGGAAAGGGTTACACCATAGTGCCAAAAAGTATCAGGGACTATAAGAATAAGATATGGGTTACACGGAAAAGACCTTTTGTGGACAGGATGGCATCTGCCTGGCTCATCAGAAAATTTATAAATAAAGAGGCTACCTTCAGGTTTATTGATGAAAGGGACATAAAAGTTTTAGGCAAGGATATTGTCACCTTTGATATACGGGGTGGAGAATTTACCCATCATGGTGATATGTGCACCTTTGAGGTTATTATAAGAACTTTCGGTCTTAAAGACAGAGCTGTTAAAAGGATAGCCCGGATTGTGCATGAAATCGATCTGAAGGACGATAAGTATAGAAACCCAGAGGCTACAGGTTTAGAAGAGATTTTAACAGGGATAAGGAAGGTTTCTATCGATGATACAGAGGCACTTGAAAAAGGGATATCTTTATTTGAGATGATTTATGCATCAAAAACTTAACAAAAGGAGGGAATTAATATGCCACCAGTCGATAAGCATGTACAAACAAGTACTGAAAGGACAGGAAAGGAATACAGGGATATCCATGAATGGCTCGATGGAGACACTGAAAAGAAGGCAGAAAGACATGACATCACAAAGATCTATGAATATGGAAAGATGATCGAAGATAAATACGGCAAGGAGGCCCTTCAGGAATACATCCAGCATATCCATGATGATGTGCAGGCCAAATTTAATCACATACAGCAAGACATCGAAAAGGCAATTTCAGAAACTCTGGTGTATTTCGGGGTTAAGTAAACTCTTTGTTTAGTTATTAATGCCTTAAAGAGGAGGGAAATATGAGTCGTGCAGAGTTATGCCCCGTATCAAAACTTGAGAAACTACTTTTAGCAACAGATGGTTCTCCTTATAGCGAAGGAGCAGTTAGAGAGGCAATAAGCTTTGCCAAAAGGTGTTCGAGCAAGCTCTATGCAATGTCAGTAATCGAAATAATTACCGACTATGAGGCATTTTCTCCACAAAAGATTGAAGACACACTTGCATTGAGAGCAAAAAAACACCTTGAATCAGTGAAAGCGATGGCACTAACTGAGGGAGTAAACTGCGAGACTATTGTCACATTTAGCGAAGACCCCTATTTGAGTATTGTTGAGGAAGTTGAAAAGAGACAGGCCGACATGATAATTATCGGTAGACGTGGACGCACAGGATTAAAAAAGGTTTTAATGGGTGAGATCGCTACAAATGTCATTGGGCATGCCCCATGCAAAGTCCTTGTTGTTCCGAGGGATGCAGAAATTAAATATAGGAATATCCTTGTCGCAACAGATGGCTCCTCGCATAGTGAGACTGCAGTCCTTGAAGCTATTGGAATTGCTAAAAGATGTGGCAGTAGCATTATAGCCCTTTCTTCTATTCGTTCAGAAAGTGAAATGGAGGAAGCAAAAGCAAATGTAAATAAAGTTGCTAATCTCGCCAGGAAAGAGGGGATTCCAGTAGAGACCTTAATACCTATGGGTAGGTCTTATGATACTATCGTTGAGATAGCTGGCAGTGGGAGTGTTGACTTAATAGTTATGGGGACCTATGGAAAATCCGGACTTAAAAAATTTCTCATGGGAAGCTCAACGGAAAAGGTCATTGGAAAGGCAGGATGCGCTGTCCTGATAGTAAGAGGAGAGGGAATAAAACCATCTACGGTATAGTCTAAGCTTGCTGAAGGAATTGGAATAACAATCTGTATAAAAAGGAGGATCTATGAACTATAAAATCCAAAATTCAGATATCGGGTTACTCAGAAAGGCAGGGGTTTCTGAAGATGACATAAAACATTGTATCAAGGTGGCAGAAAAAGCATTAGAGATTAGCCGCAGGGTCGGAAAGGATCTGGACATGGAACTCATTGGAAGAGGTGCCCTATTCCATGACCTCGGAAAGGCAAAGACACACGAAATGGAACATGGCAAGATAGGTGCAGAAATTGGAAAGCAATTGGGATTGTCAGAGGAGATCACAAACATTATGGAGAAACATATAAGAGGCGGGCTTTCTGTGGAAGAGGCAAAAGAAATTGGTCTGCCTGTAAAGGATTATACCCTTAAAACACTTGAGGAGAGGATAGTGATATACGCTGACAGGCTTGTGGATATAATCATGGACGGGATTGTATCGATCAAGTCAGAGATCGAGGCAGAAGAGAGGTTTAAAGATATACTTAAAAATTATCAGAAATATGGTAAGAACGAAAAGACCCTGAATAGGTATCTGGGATATCATATGGAGATTCAGGGATTGATGAAAAAATAGTTTCCGTTTTGTCACCCTGAACTTGTTTCAGGGTCTCAGGGGATGCTGAAATAAATTCAGCATGACATTTATGAGACATTTCGATGAAATTTAGCCCTTTTATACTCCTCTGCACCACAGGACTTTTTGCCATATTCAGCTCCACCATATCAAAGAGTCCTGTGCTGCCCTTATTTGCTTCTCATCTCGGCGCCGATCCGTCTGGAGTTGGAATTATTGCATCTGTATCAGCATTCACCGGTATCATTGCGAGTATACCCGCCGGAATAGTTTCAGATAAGCTCGGCAGAAAAAGGATGTTGATGGTATCTGTTATTATTTTTTCAACCGCCCCCTTTCTATATCTTGCTGTAACACAGCTCTGGCAGCTTGCACTTGTCAGGTTTTATCATGGTTTTGCAACTGCCATATTCATTCCTGTCTCAATAGCCCTGGTATCAGATCTCTTTCATAAAGAGCGAGGAGAAAAGATAGGATGGTTTTCAACATCAACACTAATCGGCAGGTTTATAGCCCCAGTAACAGGGGGAAGTATAATTGGTGTAGTCACTTTTAATCCTGGTATGAGTTATAAAGCTGTTTACCTGGTATGTGGTATTGCAGGTATAACAGCCCTGTTACTTACACTTAGAATACCAAATCCTCCTTTG
>JACRGW010000047.1 GCA_016212195.1 Nitrospirota bacterium | reverse complement strand
TATCAATTATGACCTTCACTGGAATCCCACCCGGATGATCCAGAGGGCGGGAAGAATAGACCGGATAGGGTCGCCGTATCCAACGATCTATGTGTATAACTTCTTCCCTGAAGAGGAGCTGGAGGATTTACTCCGTCTTGTGCAAATCCTTCAGAATAAGATCCGGAATATCGATAGTGCTGTGGGGCTTGATTCAACCATCTTGGGCGAAGAGGTTAATCCAAAGGTCTTTGGCATTATCAGAAGAATAAAAGAACGGGATACGAAGGTCTTTGATGAATTGGAGAATGATGTCTTCGGGGGAGGGGAGCGGTTTTATCAACCTTTGAAGGATTATCTCAGGACAAAAGCGGTGGATGAGCTGGAGTCTATTCCTTATGGGATTTATAGCGGTCTTAAAAAGGGGTTAAAGGGCATCTTCTTTTATTACAAATACGGGGATGATTTCCACTTCTGGTATCTCTATGATGTCATAAAAGATGAGAAGGTTACGAATAAGACGAAGATCCTCGATTACCTCTCCTGCCCCCCTGAAGAGAGGAGGGTGATACCCGATTTTTTTGAAAAGGTTTATGATGTAAATAGCGAGATCGTGAAAGATATAGAAGAGACTTACAAGTGGGTCGAGCAAAGAGAGACAGTGGATTCGGCATTTGCTGAGATGAACATAGACAAGAGTAAAAAATTTGTCTCTTCTATTATCCGGGAGATGGAATTAAAGATGGATGAGTACCTCCTCGATTTCCCGGAGGATAAAGAGATCGAGGCGAGGTGGGAAGAGATGAGGGACAGACTTTTAACCATCAGCCTCACGAAAAAAAGGATCAGATCCCTGAGAAAGGTGTGGAGGGATTACAGGGATAACCATAAAAGCTGGAAGCGGTTGCTAAAGGATATTTCAGAATTTCTTGAGGGGAAGCAATCCGTAGAGAAAGAAGAAATCCCTCCCTATGAGCCTCAATTGCTAAAACTGGTAACGATTGATTTTGTGTCATAAGGAGGATTTGGATTAAGATGAGGGTTGGCCAGCCATCTTTCTTAATAAGGCGAGGTTAATCCTGTCCTCCTTCATATCCTCTCCCTTCGGTGTCTCTATAATCTTGGGTATGGCATCAAATCTTTTATCCTTCATGAGGAGTTTGAAAACCCCTTTTCCTATGCAACCTTTTCCAATATGCTCGTGTCTGTCTACATGACTGCCCAGTCCCTTCTTGGAGTCATTGAGATGAATACAGACTAAACGGTCTATGCCGACAATCCGGTCGAATTCTTTCAGCACCTTTTCATATCCCTCCGGGGTGCTTATGTCATATCCCGCTGCAAAGAGATGGCAGGTATCCAGGCAGACCTTGATCCTCTCTTTCTCCTCAACCCCGGCGATTATACGGCCCAGGTGTTCCAATCTGTAGCCGATACTGGTACCCTGTCCTGCTGTAGATTCCAATACGATATCAATCCCCCACCCATCAGTCTCTTTAAGAATGAAGTTAAGGGAGGATACGATATTATTTATCCCAATATCTTCACCGGTCCCGAGATGTGCCCCGGGATGCATCACGATATATTGGATCTCCAGTTTCCTGCAGCGTTCCATTTCTCCTGTAAGGGCTTTAATGGAACTCTCCCTTAGCTCATGGTTGCCCGATGCCAGGTTTATCAGGTATGAGTCATGTGCAATAATTGGGGATATTCCACTTTTTTTCCTGAGGGCTATGAATCTATCCACTTCATCCGCCTTAAGAGTCTTACCCTTCCACTGGTTTGAGTTTTTTGTAAATAACTGGATTGTGGTACAGGATAAGGATATCCCACGTTCTATAGCCTTATCTATACCACCTGCAATAGACATATGCGCACCGAGTAGCATATGATTTATACGCGTCATAAATGTAATTATAGCCTACTCAAGGTTGATCAGGCAATTACTACAGAGAAGAAAGGAAGAAAGAGAGTAACCCTTCAGTGAACAGTGGATTTTCGTCACCCTGAGTGAAGCGAAGGGTCTCAAAATCGAGATTCTTCGCTTCGCTCAGAATGACATCCCCCCGC
>JACRGW010000046.1 GCA_016212195.1 Nitrospirota bacterium | reverse complement strand
GACCGGGATTGAACCGGTGACCTCATCCTTACCAAGGATGTGCTCTGCCAACTGAGCTACATGGGCATTAACTACAGTTCAGAGTGATTAGTTCGGAGTTAGGAGTACAGACTTTTGTATATCCATGTTGTTTGCCTTTTACTCCGAACCCTGAACTCATAACTCCAAAACGCTTTATGGAGCGGGTGGCGGGATTCGAACCCGTGACATTCAGCTTGGAAGGCTGACGCTCTAGCCAGCTGAGCTACACCCGCAATAACTACAGTTCAAAGTTAAATGTTAAAAGTTTCAAGTTAAAAAACTCTTAATTCTTAACTCTTAACTCCGAAATTTGCCTTGCAAATTTCGGTGGTGGGGAGGGGAGGATTCGAACCTCCGAAGCCATTACAGCGACAGATTTACAGTCTGTTCCCTTTAGCCACTCGGGAACCTCCCCCATAACTACAGTTATTAGTGAAAAGTGATTAGTTAAAAGTGTAAAAATCCAAGACCTTTTATACCGCAACTTTCAACTATTCACTACTAACTATTCACTGCAGTTAATGGAGCCACCGGAGGGGATCGAACCCACGACCCGCTGATTACAAATCAGCTGCTCTGCCAGCTGAGCTACGGTGGCAAAACACTTTAAACCGATTAATAAACAATTACGATAACGACAAACTTAGTATTATATTTTCTCTTTATATAAATGTCAACCTTTATTTTATAAATAATCTGTTAAGAATATCAATATCTTTCTTATCCTTCTTATTAGCCCTTTTTTGCCTTAAAACCTCGTAAATTATTATACCTGCTGAAACAGAAACATTTAAGGATGTCGTCTTACCTAACATAGGAATAGATATAAGTAAATCACAGTATTCTGCGATTACTCTTCTTATTCCTCTCCCTTCGCTCCCTATAACCAATGCCAAAGGCATATCGAGATCCATATCGAAGATATTTTTTTCTGCACTATTGTCCGCCCCTATAACCCATATACCTTCCTTCTTAAGTTCAGATATGGCATGTTTAAGATTTTTTGACTTTACAACAGGCATATAGTCAAGGGCACCAGCCGATGTTTTAGCTACTGTTTCTGTTAATCCAACTGAATGCCTTTCTGAAAGGATAATCCCGTGGACTCCCCCAACCTCAGCCACCCTTATCAGGGCACCTAAATTCCTTGGGTCTTCTATTCCATCTAAAAGAATTAGGAGGGGCTTCTCTCCCTTTTCTTTTGCGATCCTTAGAACATCCTCTAAGGTCGAGTAGGGCTTTGCAGCTACAATGGCGATAATCCCCTGATGTGAAACACCAGGGGCTATCTTATTAATTATATCCTTTGGGGTAAACCTGACCTCAATCCCACGCGACTTAGCAAGACTTAATGTCTCCTTTACATTTGCCCCTCTCTTCTCTCTGCTAATGTATATCCTCTCAAAAGGCCTACCACCCCTTAAAGCTTCAAGGACGGGGTTTAACCCATAAAGCCGCCTGTCTCTCTCTACAATCCGAACCTTTCTTCTCACATTTTTATCTTTTCACCTTCCAGACTGTTCCTTCTGCTCTGTCTTCAAGGAGAATACCATATTCATCCAGTTCTTTTCTTATCCTGTCGGCCTTCTTCCAATCCTTATTATCTCTCGCCTCATTCCTTTCTTCGATCTTCTTTTGAATCTCTTCTTCCGAGAATGTGGTTCCTTTAACTTTTTTTACAGCCTTAAACCATTCCTTAGAATCTCTCTGGAAAAGACTCAGAATCTTTCCCTTTTCTATCAGTGTATCCCTCGCCAATTTAAGGATAGCCCTACCCCCTTCAGCAGTCACTTCTTTTTTATCAAGAAATCTGTTTATGCTTCTTAGCAGTTCAAAGATATGACCGAGGGCCTGGGCAGTGTTGAAATCATCATCCATCGCCTCTTCAAACCTATTCTTAAAAAGATTAATCTCATTTGACAACCACTTGCTCTCACCACCAGATTCATCTCCCTTTCCCTCTGCTGATTCAGTCAAAAACCTATCTTCCCTTTCTATTGTAGTATAGAATCTATTCAGTGCCCCTTCTGCCTCCTCAAGGTTTCTGTCAGAGAAATCTATAGGACTCCTGTAATGGGTTGACAAGAGGAATAATCTAACAACCTCTGGATCATAAACATTTAGGATTTCTTTTATCGTGAAGAAGTTACCGAGCGATTTAGACATCTTCTCCTGGTTGATATTAACGAAACCATTATGCATCCATAATTTTGCGAAAGGTTTTCCTGTATATGCCTCACTTTGGGCAATTTCATTTTCATGATGTGGAAAGATAAGGTCTTTTCCACCGGCATGTATATCAAAGGTCTCTGCTAAGTGTTTCATAGACATAGCAGAGCACTCTATATGCCAGCCAGGTCTACCCGGCCCCCATGGGCTTGACCATGAAGGTTCCCCTTCCTTTGATGCCTTCCATAGGACAAAATCTAAGGGATCTCCTTTTCTTTCGTTTACCTCAACTCTTGCTCCGGCAATCATTTCATCAGGATTTCTTTTCGAGAGATTTCCATATCCTCCAAACTTACTAATATCAAAAAACACATCACCTTCAATCTCATAGGCATAACCCTTCCCTATAAGCCCCTTTACTATTTCTATGATTTCATCTATATGATCGGTTGCCTTAGGTTCGACATCGGCCCTCTCTACACCCAAGCGATCCATATCTTTGTAATACTCATCGGTAAATTTCTTCGCTACTGCCTCAGCAGTAGTTCCTTCTTTTTTTGCCCTATTTATAATTTTATCGTCAATATCCGTAAAGTTCCTGATGTATCTAACCTTTAGACCCTTCGACTCGAGGTATCGTCGAATTACATCGAAAACAACTGCCCCCCTTGCATGGCCCAAGTGGCAGTAATCATAGACAGTGACACCGCAGACATATATTCCTACTTCTCCAGGCATTATGGGGACGAATTCTTCCTTTTTCCCTGTAAAGGTATTATATATCTTCAGTGTACTTTTCCTTTCAGTTTGAGGATATTGAATCTTATTTTTAAGCTCCCTCAATTCCTCTTCTAAGGCATTAAATCTCTCTTCAACTGGGTCAGGCAGATGAATATGGTTTAACATCATATCATATCCATACCTCATTACTCTTGTCTTAACTACCTTTCCTGGAACACCTGTAACAGTAGAATAAGGAGGGACAGAATTCAGAACCACAGCATTTGCCCCGATCTTTACATAATCACCAACCTCAATAGCACCAAGTACCTTAGCCCCTGTGCCTATAACAACATTATTCCCTATGGTAGGATGTCTTTTACCCCTCTCCTTGCCGGTTCCTCCAAGGGTCACACCTTGGTAGAGCGTAACATTATCACCAATCTCAGATGTCTCACCGATAACTACACCCATACCATGATCTATAAAAAATCCCGCCCCTATTTTTGCTCCAGGGTGAATCTCTATTCCAGTCATAAATCTTGAAAGATGAGATAGTATTCTCGGGAGGAAAGGAATCCTTTTTCCCCAGAGCCAATGGGAAAACCGATGGATGACTATGGCATGAAAGCCTGAATAGGTTAAAAAAACCTCGAGTAGGCTCGTAGCAGCTGGGTCTCGTTCAAAAACAGCCTTGATATCCATTTTTATTTTATCGATAATCTTCATAAAAAACATTTGTCTGTATTAAATTACTTGCTACTTTTCTTAATAAGACATACCGCATAGGCGGCAATACCTTCCCCTCTTCCTATTGACCCAAGTCCTTCGTTTCTCTTTGCCTTTATATTTATACCAACACCTTTGGTCCCGATTTCGCCAGCAATGGTCTCTTTCATCTTTTCTATATAAGGTGCAAGGAGTGGTTCTTCCGTAACCACAGTTGAATCTATCGAGATAAGATGATATCCCTTTTCACGCAACAGGATTAAAACCCCTCTCAGAATAAAGATGCTTGAAATCCCTTTGTATTGTTCATCTGTATCAGGAAAATGTTTACCGAGATCTCCCAGTCCCATAGCCCCTAAAAGGGCATCTGAGATTGCATGGAGAAGAACGTCTGCATCAGAGTGACCTGAAAGTCCTTTCTCAAAGGGAATTTTCACTCCACCAAGAATAAGTTTTTTACCTGAAACCAATCTATGAATATCATAGCCAAACCCAATTCTCATCAGTAATTTTTAACCTTTTGATCGGCATAACCCCTTTCCTTCTGTCTTTTAAGTATATTTTCACCTAAAATAAGGTCTTCCGGGGTAGTGATCTTGATATTATCGTAAGAACCCATAACTACCTTAACCTTTCCCCCCATCCTTTCTACAAGTGAGGCATCATCAGTACTATAGAAATTATCCCTATAGGCTTTTTCATATGCATTCAATATAATGCTATAGCGAAAGACCTGAGGAGTATGAATGAACCATAAGTTATTACGCTGAAGGGTCCTTTTAATAAACCAGTCACGATCCACCTCTTTTATTGTTTCCTTAACCGGTACTCCTAAAACTGCTCCATCTCCTTCAAGGGCACCTTTTATTACCATTTCGATTAGATCCCGAGTTATAAAGGGCCTTACTCCATCATGTATAAGGATAAGGTCTGATCTCGGATCAACTAATTTCAGCCCATTATATACTGAATCCTGTCTTTCATATCCACCGGGGGCAATTCTTTTTATCTTATGAAAACAATATCTCTCAACGATATCCTCAAGGCAGATCTCCATATCCCTCTCCTGGAGTACAG
>JACRGW010000044.1 GCA_016212195.1 Nitrospirota bacterium | reverse complement strand
TTTTAGCATAAAAGTTTCAATTACAGCATGTTAATTTTTTGTACGCTGTATAAATCAGTTTACTATTCACCCCGGCCTCGCTCCGCAAAGCGGGGCGGGCAGTTCACAGTTCACGGTAGCCCCGGATTATGTAGCAGAAAATCTCCTTGATGCCGTGAGGTGGATACTGAAAGATTTGGAGAATTAATCCCCCTCAGTCCCCCTTTAGTAAAGGGGGATTTTAGGGGGATTTAAAGATTTATGGATAAGACCCAAAAGATCCTCATAATAAAACCAAGCTCAATAGGGGATATAGTTCATACCCTCCCTTTACTTAAGGCTATAAAGGGTCTTTACCCGAAAGCTGAGTTCTACTGGCTTGTAAATCGGGGATTCGAAAAGATACTCGAGGGAAACCCTTATCTAAATGGCATCATTTCCTTTGACAGAGCTTTATGGAGGGATAACCCTATAAAAGGGATTCAGAGTTTCATCAGGATGGTGAGAACAATAAGGTCTATCGGATTTAATATTGTATTCGATCTTCAGGGTCTTTTCAGAAGCGGTATGATAAGTCTTCTTTCTGGCTCTAAAGAAAGGATAGGATTAAGATACTCCAGAGAATTAAGTTCCATCTTTTACACAAAGAGGCTTGGCTATCATGAGAATAATAACCATGCAGTTCCAAGAAACCTTTCTCTAATAAAGGATTTAGGAGGATCTGTTGAGGAGATCGAATTTCCGATAATTGTTACTGAGAAAGAAAAGGAAAGAATGAGGTCACTCTTAGGTTTCAATAAGGAGGACACCTATATCGCCTTCAATCCCTTCGGAGGATGGCAGACAAAGAGATGGGGATTTGATAGATACATAAAACTTGGCAATCTTCTCCATAGAGAGAGTTATAAGGTTGTTTTACTGGGTGGACCTAAGGATAGAGAAGAGGCAGGGATGATAGCTTCCCGCATGGAGAAGGAACCTATAATTACAGCAGGAAAAACTGACCTTAAGGAACTTGTGGCACTGCTTAAGTATGTTGATCTGCTTGTTACTAATGATACAGGTCCAATGCATATTGCAGCCACAGTTGGTACCCCGATAATAGCTATATTCGGGCCTACAGACCAGAGGAGAACAGGACCTTACGGTGAAGGACATACAGTAATAACAGCGGATGTAGACTGCAGACCCTGTTTCAAGAAGAGATGTGAAGAAATGAAATGTATGAATTCTATAGATGTTGGAGAAGTATTGATGTCGGCGAAAAGAATGATTAATCTATATAAAGGTTCAAAGGCGGCCAGTTTAATGGTATGAGGAGGATAAGCGGTTATCCTAAAGAAGTGAGAGATAGATTAAGTGTACTTATTATTGCAGGCATTTTCCTGCTTGTCTTTCTTGGTCTGAAGGGATCTGCAAATATAGGAGAGGTAGATGAAGCTAAACCTTTTAAAATAGGGGAGAGGCTCATTTTTGAACTCACCTGGTTCGGTATAAAGGCAGGCTGGGCTACATTAGAGGTTAAGGAGAAGGTTAACTATGATGGGAGAGAGATAATCAGGATAATTTCAACAGCACAATCGAATAAATTCGTTTCTGTATTCTACCCCGTTGATGACAGGACTGAGACATTTTTAGACCCTTTAGAAAAACATCCTCACAGATTTATTATCAAACAGAGGGAGGGGAATTATAGAAGCGATAAGGAGATCGTCTTCGACCAGGAGATGGCTAAGGCAGTATTTATAAAAGATGGAAAGTCACAGACCTTTAAAGTGTCTCCAAAGGTTCAGGATGCCCTTTCATCCTTTTATTATCTGAGGACATTGGATCTGAAGGTAGGGAATACGGTCTATATAAAGATCTTCGATAACGGGAAGAATTATGATGCAGAGGTTCAGGTCTTAAGAAAAGAAAGGATAGATACACCAGCAGGATCATTCAATACTATCTGTGTAAAACCGAGACTCCAGACAGAAGGGATCTTTCAGAGAAAAGGTGATATATACATATGGCTTACAGATGATGACAGGAAGATGCCTGTAATGATGAGGAGCTCTGTAAAGATAGGGCCGGTAAAGGCTACCTTGATTCAGACATGAAACTGCCCGTTCGGGGAACGGGCCCTACATATTTGGCCTGTAAGGAGGTGAAATTTTGGCAATAGAAAAGGAACTTCTTGAAATCCTCGCTTGTCCTAAATGTAAGGGGGATATATATCTGAATGAAAAAGGTGATGGCCTCATCTGTGATGCCTGCAGATTGATGTATCCTATAGAGGATGACATCCCAGTAATGCTCATCGATGAGGCGATCAGGCTTCGTCCTGAGGACTTCAGTGAGATCAGTCGAACCGCTCAGCCCGAAGGGTTATGAATTTTATTTATTGGCTTCGGCATTTTATTAGCCATAATCGTATTGCGACCAGTTTTGCCCTGGGACTGATCTTTATCCTTTTTTCGAGGCCAACAACACGTTCAATTCTTATAGGTACTCCAGTTATATTACTCGGTGAATTCTTTAGGACTTTATCTTCTGGATACTTAGAGAAGAACTCTTCTCTAAGTATAGATGGACCTTATTCAGTCACCAGGAACCCAATGTATTCAGGAAACTTTTTGCTGGGTTTGGGTTTTGTGATAATCGTCAATCAGCCGATACTTCTGGTACTTTTTGTAATGCTTTTTGCATTTATTTATCAAGCTACGATTATTGAAGAAGAAAAAAGGCTTCAGCAGAGGTTTGGACAAGAGTTCTCGGCGTATATGTCCTCCGTCCCACGGTTCTTCCCCAAGCTCTGGCGATGGAAAAGCAATGGAAGGTCCTTTAACTGGACTCTCGTTATGAAACACAGGGAATATGTTACCTGGCTTGGGATAGTGGCTGGGATACTACTATTGACGGCTAAGATGTTTTTCTATAGTCAATGACAGAAGGAGAAATCTATAGTGAACGGTATAAGTAAGTTGATATACCCCCTCACCCTAACCCTCTCCCACAAGGGGAGAGGGGGCGTATTTATTTCCCCTCCCTTGATGGGAGGGGATGAAGGGGAGGGTGAAACTCATATCAACTTATTTAAGTCGTTTACTATAAGTTAGAGATGACAAGGTTATCTGTAGCGATCATTACCTATAACGAAGAGGAAAAAATCCAGGACTGTTTAGAGAGTATTAAATGGGCAGATGAGATTGTTGTTGTTGATTCCTTCAGTACAGATAAAACCTTAGATATATGCCGCCAGTATACCGATAAGGTCTTTCAACATGAATGGTCAGGATTCAGCTATCAGAAAAACCATGCAATAGATGTAACAACCAATCCCTGGGTATTGATCCTTGATGCCGATGAAAGAGTATCAGAAGGACTTAGGAAAGAGATAAAAGAGGTTCTGGAGAAGGATTTCGGGGTTGATGGTTATTTTATGCCGAGGAAAAGCTATTTTCTGGGTAGATGGATCAGGTATGGAGGCTGGTACCCGGATTACTCTATCAGACTCTTCAGAAAGGATAGAGGGAGATTTGAACAGAGAGAGGTTCATGAGTCTATAAGAATAGATGGAAAGACAGGTAAGCTGAAGAACCCATTAGAACATTTTACATACAGAAACCTGAGTGAATATATACAGAGGATGGATAGATACGCAACCTTAGCTGCAATAGAAATGAATGGTGAGGGAAGAAGATCGGGCCCCGGCAATATTCTATTCCGGCCGATACTTACATTCTTCAGGATGTACATCCTTCAGCAGGGATTTAGAGAGGGGATATACGGTCTTCTCCTTTCTGTCCTCTATTCATACTATACCTTTGTAAAATATGCAAAGCTCTGGGA
>JACRGW010000039.1 GCA_016212195.1 Nitrospirota bacterium | reverse complement strand
CTTTCTATCAATTCCCAGGGGATAACGAGTTCTTTTACAGAATTAACAGAAAGGTCTCTCTTCAATCCAACAGCGATCGCCTTTATAAGGAGACTGTCACGAACATTGAGGAGATTTCTCGAGAAATCAAAGTCTGTATGATATTCAGGCATGAAATATCTTGCATAGGGCCACTGGACAACGAAAAGGACACCTCCCTCCACTCCCTTTTCTCTCAATCTCGAAAGCTCGATGATGTGGCGGCTACCACGTTCTGTAACAGCATCAGGAAACATAGCCAGGGTATCTCCAAAAAGCGTGCAGGTCTTGACCTCGAGTACCAACTGTTTTCTACCTCTGCTCAGTAGAAAATCATACCTGCTCTTTCCAAAACTCACTTCTCTCCTAATTAAATCAATATCCTCAAATCCAGGGATCCTCTTCTCTTTCATCAGTCCTTCAACAAGTGAATTTGTTAGATGGGTATGGAGGAGTATGGGGATACCGTCCCTTTCGGTTGCTATCACTGTGTAAGAGAGTTTATCTCTCGATGGAT
The DNA here is from genome assembly GCA_016212195.1 of Nitrospirota bacterium. Taxonomy (GTDB): domain Bacteria; phylum Nitrospirota; class Thermodesulfovibrionia; order JACRGW01; family JACRGW01; genus JACRGW01. Next base: position 22,944 of record JACRGW010000039.1, on the reverse strand, counting down.
TCTTTAAAAGATATATTTCACTGCCTGGAAGAAGAAGTTCCCAGAGTCTTCCTGGATTGGGAAGATAGGCCTTTACAGTTTTACCTCTCAGGAAACATTCTACAGTAAATCTGTTCGGTCTGTCCCTGAAGATTGCCTTTTCGAGGTTACCTTTAATCAGATGCATAAAGGATTATAACCGAAAATAAACCCCTTCACAAAATATGGTTAAAGGCATAAAATATAAAATTGATGACAGTCCCAGAAGAGTCATTAGAGATAGTAAACGAAGAAGGCGATGTCATCGGTATCCTTCCGAGGTCTGAAATACATGGAAATCCCGCGCTGATTCACAGGGTAGTCCATGTCCTTGTATTCAACAAAAAGGGAGAAGTCCTTCTCCAGAAACGCGCTATGGATAAGGACGTTGCACCTGGGAAATGGGATACCTCTGTTGGAGGTCATGTTAATCCCGGTGAGAAACTCCTTGAGGCGGTAAATCGTGAGATGAAGGAGGAGCTGGGAATAACAATATGTGAACCAGAGTTTCTCTATACATACATCCATTCAAATCCCTATGAGAGCGAGCTTGTCCATACTTATTCTTGTATCTATGGTAAAGAGGTATCTTTTAACAGGGATGAGATCGATGAGGTCAGGTTCTGGAGCTTTGAAGAGATAGAGAAAAATATAGGGAAGGGTATCTTCAGTGATAACTTTGAGGATGAAATAAGGTATTATATAAGGACAGCAAGAAAGGGGAAGTGAATAATGAAGATAGATTATTATTCATTCGGAAGAATTACTATTAATGGTAAGGACTACTCCTCTGATGTAATAATCTATCCTGACAGAGTGGATTCATCCTGGTGGAGAAAAGAGGGACACAGGCTCGATATAGATGATCTCAAAGATATCCTTGAGTCAAAACCAGAGGTCTTGATTGTTGGGACTGGAGCCTACGGAACGATGGTCGTCCCCGGAGAGACAGAAGAATTTCTGAAGAAAAAAGGAATCAAACTCATCGCCCTGATGACGAAGGATGCTACAGAATCATTCAACAGGCTTTTAGATTCGGCTAAGGTAATAGCGGCACTACACCTGACTTGTTAAGGGACCCTGAAACAAGTTCAGGGTGACAAATTAACTGTATCGTGTCATGCTGAACTCGTTTCAGCATCTCCTATCCCCCTTTAGAAACCAGTTCCCCGAACCTCTTAAGAATCCTCAGACCTATCTCCTGGCTCTTCTCTGGGTGGAACTGAGTAGCAAAGATATTATCTTCCCATATCATAGATGTAAAGGTTATCCCATAATCAGTCGTAGTTGCTATTACACTTTCATCCTCAGGTGCAACATAGTACGAGTGCACGAAGTAAAAGTAGGACTGATCGGGTATACAGTCAAGAATTGGAGGTCCCTTCTTTATATCTATTCTGTTCCAGCCCATGTGTGGTACTTTAAGGATAGAAGGTTCAAGGGAAAGACCTGACGGAAGGGAAGGCACAGGTTCTTTCATCTTTTCAGGGAATCTGACTACCTTCCCCTTTATGATATTGAGCCCCTTACAGACCCCGAACTCCTCGCTTTCAGTGAATAGTATCTGAAGACCAAGGCAGATGCCGAGATAGGGTTTACCTTTCTCTATAGATTTTATAACAGAATCTATAAGAGACCCCTTTTCGAGATTCCTCATACAATCAGAGAAGGCACCAACCCCAGGTAGGACGATTCCGTTAGCATTAAGAATCACTTTTGGGTCACTCGTCACGACTGCACTATATCCCACCTTCTCGAAGCCCTTCTCCACAGACCTCAGGTTCCCCATCCCGTAGTCAACGATTACTATTAATTTTTCTTTCGGCATAATTTATTCGTTATTACACAATTTCATATATAACACTTAGGGTCATTCTGAGGGGTGTAGCCCCGAAGAATCTATAAAATGAGACCCTTCGTTTCACTCAGGGTGACAAATCGAAGGGTTCAAGGTTTCGAATATTGGTGGAGGCGGCGGGAATTGAACCCGCGTCCGGAAACCTTCAGCCATAGGTCTCTACATGCTTATTCCCGATATTGATTCTCGCCTCATCAGGCGCCCCGGGAAAGGCTCTTGAGTCGGCCAGCCTGTTAATTCTTACCTCTCTGCTACAGACAAAGCAGAAAGGCCAGTCTGATTTATGACGCCTTCGTTACCGCTCAGACAACAGTAACGGGGCGTGCTGCATTAATTAAGCAGCGAGTGCCAGTTCTTGATTGGCAGTTATATGTTTCCCATGTGTTTTACGAGTCCCATGGAACCTCGGCATGCAACCTATAACCTCTCTGTCCCCGTCGAATCCTATCGCCCCCCTTTCTTTAATATGTCATGCTGAACTTGTTTCAGCATCTCTCAATAAAAATACTTAAAGACCCTGAAACGAGTTCAGGGTGACACTTAATAAATCACGGACACTACCTAACCATTTCTTTCAATGCCTTCTCTGATTCCCTTCTGAGATCTTTTTCCTTAATAGCCTCCCTTTTATCAAATAGCTTCTTACCCCTCGCCATGGCGATCTCTACTTTTGCCCTTCCTTTGGATAGGTATATCTTTAATGGGATAAGGGTAAAACCCCTCTGTGTAACCTTTCCCGTTAGCTTCCTAATTTCCTCTTTATGCAAGAGGAGTTTCCTCGTCCTTAAAGGTTCATGGTTATAGATATTCCCATGGCTGTAAGGACTAATATGACAGCCAATGAGAAATGACTCTCCGTCCTTGATAATCGCATAGCTATCCTTCAGGTTCGCCTTCCCCTCCTTCAGGGATTTTATCTCTGTCCCCTTAAGTTCGATGCCTGCCTCCAGGCTCTCCTCTATATGGTAGTCGTGGTAAGCCTTTTTGTTTGAACAGAGTACCCTTTCTTCTGCTTTTTCTTTCATATTAAATGATACCAAAATTATTGGGGTTTTACAATAACCTTCCCCTCTTCTCCCTCCTGCCCTTCAATTTCAATATTTATAGAGAGGAATTTTTTAATAAGCCAGATATTCGTGATGAGGTGCTGTGTTATCCTTGAGGCGGTGAAGGAAGACTCCCCTTTTGCCAAAGAAAGATAAGGGACTATCTGATCGGCGAGTCTGGGGTCAAGGGCATTTTCTGAACGATGGAAGGAAAGGAACTCCTCACAAGCCTCCTTTGCAACATCCTCTGCCCTCTTTCTCCTCTCTCCGAGTGAAGAAAAGCCTGCGGTTAAATTCTCATACTCAGCATTTATAAAGAAAAATGTCCCTCTCCCTATCGAAGGGGCATCTATCAACTCTATCTCAGCATCAAGATTGCTCTCCTTCAGAATCCTCAAACCCTCTGCCTTCTGCCTTTCTGCTATTGATAAAGGAAGATTAGAAACAGCAGAGATTCCTCTTACGCTGACAAGTTTACCTTTCTCTCTAATGTCTAAAGTAGAAAGCCCTTTTACAGGGTTTATCTCTGCCCCTGCTCTCCCTCCGCCCTTTGGGTACCAACCATATTTATCTATCCATAACCTTATCTTTAATCCAATCCTTTCAAGGATCGGAATAAATATAGTATCAAGATAATGGAATGGTGGGCTCCAGGGTACATGTGTCCCGCCGATAATCTCAATCCTCGATTTTTCAGTAGCAAGGCTTAAAGGCAACAGAATAGTCTGCAGCACAAGGGATATTGAGCCGGCAGTTCCTATATCGAAGAAATAATCTCCTCCTCTAACCTCTTTAGGGGAAAATATCAGATTCAAAGAGCCAACCTTATCTCCTTCAGTCTGAGCATCAGATATTTTCTTAACGGCCTTTACAGAGGTCAGATGCTGGGGCTGGAGTCCGGGAACTTTCCTTCCCTTTCTGATATTGAATATTTCTATGGGTCTCCTGAGAAGACATGACAAAGAAAGGGCGGTCCTTAGAATCTGGCCACCACCTTCCCCATAACTACCATCGATCTTAAGCATATCTATATTTTATCACCCTTAAGGACAGGATAACCATAAATGATTTATGTCATAGCCTCTCTGATGAAATATGTTATTATTCAAAATAAAAAGAGGAGGATCTATGGACAAAACATCAGTATGGTTCATAAAGGCAGGTATGATATATTTCCTGGTAAGTTCTATCGTGGGTGTGAGTATGGCAATCTGGCCAGAAGTCATAACATATTATAAGGCTGTTCATGCCCATCTTAACCTTCTCGGCTGGATGTCAATGATGATCTTTGGTATAGGTTATCATATACTTCCGAGGTTCAGCGGTAGACCCTTACACAGCCTTTCTATAGCGAAGACCCAGTTCTGGCTTGCAAATATCGGGCTAATTGGTATGTCATTCTCCTGGGCACTCATATACCACGGCAGGGCTACAGGTTATATGAGGATACTGCTAACTACCTTTGGTCTTATAGAGGTTATAGCTGTATTACTTTTCATCTATAATATGTGGAAGACGATCAAGGTGGTAGAACCAATGAAGACCTCATGATTATTTTTTATTTTTCTTATTAAGTCCGTATATCTCATTCATTTCTTCTGTATAGTTTCCGTTTCTGTCATAGATATAGAGCGGTTTCTCTACCTTCAGCCCTTCCCGTCCTCTTTTCACACCTTCAATAAGAGCCATCTTCGCTTCTACACCCTCCCTCGAATGAATAAATCTCAGCCTCTTAGGTTCGAGATGATGATTCTTCATTTTTATGAATAATTCTATCAGTCTGGCAGGGTGATAGATAAGATCAAAACGTCCTTTATCCTTAAGGAGTAATCCACTAATTTTCAGGATATCATCAATGGTTACTTTTATCTCATGTCTCGCTATAGCCTTTTCCTCTTCAGGACTTAGGAGGCCGGTTCTTGCCCTCCTAAAAGGTGGATTTGATACAATTAGGTCAAAACATTTCTCCTTAAATACTTCCTTCAATTTTTTAATATCCTCCATAACTACTTCCACTCTGTTCTCAAGACCATTCAGGCCTACATTCCTCATGGCTAATTCTGAGAGACCTTCCTGGAGTTCAATGGCATAAACCTTTGCCTCAGGGTACCTTTTCGCAAGGAGTATCGAGATAATCCCTGAGCCGGCCCCGAAGTCTGCTACCTCGATACAACGGGAAATACTTACAAAGGAAAACAAAAGGAGTGCATCCACAGAAAACCGGTAGCCCCTCTTTTTCTGGATGATCTTTATATCCCTGATGCTGTCGAGTGTATCTGTCTTATCCGAGATCTGTTCGTTTATCATAAATTCAATTTTTAAAGAATTATTCTAAATTTATCATTCCTATGGGTAAAATACAAGATTAGACATTTTCAATCAGTTTGGGATTAAATAGATAAAATTGGTTAATTATTTATTGCCATAATTAATAAATCTAATATTATAATTTTAGTTGACATTAATTATGGATATGTGATACTAGTAAAGTATAGAAAGGAGGTGGAAATTTTAAATTTATATTGGGGTATAAAAAGGAGTATAAATAATATTTTGAAGATATCGAAAGGGGGTAATAAATGAAAAAAAGCTTTATTTTTTTAATAGGAATATTAGCAGTGGCATCCTTTAGTTATTTTGGTTTTAATATAGGAGATTCTGGAACGAATGTCGCCACTGCAGCAAAGAAGACCTATTCCGGTTTACTATACATTGCAGGAATGGGGGGGCACTTCGCTAAAGCAGATGTAACAATTGACCCAAATGATTCAGAAAATCCAATAAAGGTTAATGACCTTGGTAAGATTGTTATCGGAAAGAAAGAGACACATCCAACCCATGATGCGAGAATTGATGTAAATGACAGAAATGTTATGTTCTGGTCTACATTTAAGACCGATCCTGACGGCAAGGTGCATGTTGGAAAATCTGATTTAAAGACTCGAAAGGTTATCAAAGATGTAGCTGTCCCTCTTGATGCAAGGTCAAAGGGTCCAGCTCCTATTTATTGTGCCTCAGGACAGACAAAGAGTTCTTTTATCCCTTCGACAATGGCTACAGAGTCGTATATAGATGTATTTGACAAGAAAGATCTGACCCACAAACACCGTATATTCCTCGACGAAATAGGCTACAAGGCTGGTACCTATAAGTTCTTCCACGGGACAAATACTCCTGATATGAAGGGGTTTATTGTTATTATAAACCAAGCTGAGGGGGGAAAAGGTACGGGAAAGATCGATCTGCTTATGCTTGATCTTCCATCACTTGAGAATGGTAAAGTGAAAGTACTGGCAAAAAATACCATTACCGGAGAGCCAGATAAGAGCATTGCCTTCAGACAGTATTTTACAAACGATGGTAAATTACTCTTGCAGGCAGGTGGAGATAGAATGTATCTGATCGATGCCAAAACACTGAAACCACTTGATGAGGAAATGGTTACAGGTGAAAATCATGATGTATTTCCTACCCTTGATAGTAAATATGCGATTGTCACACTGAGACAGAAAATAAAGGATGAGGAAGGCAAGGAAATAACTGATGGTACTATCCAGCTATACGACATAGAGGCAAAAAAGCTTATAGGTAAGTCTGTATCGGTCTGTTATACCTGCCACGAGAGCGAAAAGGTAAAGGGGAGTGCAGTGCTCTGTGGTTTGGACGGAAACTGGAAATAGGGGTTAATAAAGAGTAAGGACGTGAATTGGGAGGGCATCCTTCGAGAATCGAAGGATGCCCTCCTCATTTTTATTTTATATCATGAAAGAGCTTAATCTTTTCACACTCTCTCTGAAGAACCTGAAAAGAAAGGGTTTTAGAACAGGCATACTAATCTTTTCGATTGCCCTTACTGTATCCATCCTCGTATTTGGACTTTCATTCATTTTGAGTGTGAATTCGAGTATAAAAAGGGCTTCTGACCGTCTTGGTGCCGATCTGATTGTGGTACCTGTAGGTGCAAGGGATTATGCAGAAGAAGTCCTTTTGGAGACAAAGGTAAAATCCTTCTATATGGATAAAGGGATCGTGGACAGGGTGAAGAAGATAGAAGGTATTGAGACTGTTACATATCAGACCTACCTTAGTACTATTCAGGGAGCTTGCTGCGATATTCCTGAGGCAATGGTTATCGTCTTCAATCAGGATACTGATTTTATTGTAAAACCATGGTTAAAAAAGGCCATAAGCCGTAAACTTGAAAAGGGTGAAGTAATCGTAGGTCATGAATCCCTCCTTAATATCGGTCTTGGACTGATGGACATAGATGCCAATATTTTTGGCATCAGGTTCAAGATTATCGGTGCCCTCGAAAAAACCGGGACAGGACTTGACAACGCACTATTTATGAGTGATGAAAATATCGAAGATATACTCAAAAAAGGAACTTCAAACTTAAAACCTATGGATATATCGGTTATTTTTACAAAGGTCAGGAAGGGCTATGATCCATACCAGGTTGGAAGGAACATTGAGGGAGAAATAATTGAGGTTGATGTAGTATCAAGGAGCGACATAGGAAAGGACATAATTCACACCCTCAAGGATATTAAACAGATCTTTTCTATGGCAATTGTCCTGGCTTTATTACTTTCAGCTTTCCTATCATGGGCAATCTTTTCGGCAATAGCCAATGAACGATCAAGGGAAGTTGGCATCATGCGTGCTATAGGTGCAAAGGAATCCCACATCATAACGCTTTTCTTCACCGAAGTTTTTATTATAGGGACTATTGGGAGTCTTGCCGGAATTGGCGTTGGAATATATCTTTTTATATTTCTATCAAAAGGATTTTCTATTATTAAAAATATCTCAACAAACATTACTTTAACTGGAGAAATAGCGATTGCCCTTGTTGCATTTATAGTGGGAACTATAATATGCATTCTTGGTGCAATTTCACCAATATATCGTTTAAAAAAGATCGAACCCCTTATAGCGATAAAGGAAGGATAAGATTGCCTCAGATCGAGATTGTAACACTTACAAAGGCATATATGATTGGAAAGGATACTATAAAGGCTCTTGACAGTATTTCATTAAAGATTAATAAAGGTGAATTTCTTTCAATCGTCGGACATTCTGGCTCAGGAAAAACTACCTTTCTTTCAATTATAGGAGGCATTTTAATGCCGACTTCAGGCAAGGTTGTCTTTGATGGTACCGATATCTACTCACTTAATCAGGAGAAACTATCAGAATACAGGTCTAAAAAAGTAGGTTTTATTTTTCAGTTTGCAAGTCTCCTGCCTGTTCTTACCGCAAAAGAAAATCTTCTTTTACCAAGTGTCTTCAGCCAGAAAAATATGGGAAATAATGAGAAGAAGGTATCTGAATATCTTGATATGGTTGGACTCGGGGACAAATTAGACGCATATCCATCACAACTATCCGGCGGACAGCAGAGACGTGTAGCAATTGCACGCGCCTTTATTAATGACCCTGAAGTAATTCTTGCCGATGAGCCCACAGGTGACCTTGACGAAGAAACTGAGACAGAGATAATGGGTCTCTTTAAAAAGATGCATGAAGAAAAAGGAGCAACCTTCCTGCTTGTCACACATAGTTCTGATTTAGCAAGGCACGCCAGAAGACACCTCAGAATGCATAATGGGAAATTATTGGAAATATAAATAATTTTCTGTTACAATTCCCCCTGTTTAAGTAGCACATTTGCTGTATAAACGGATCTTTAGACCTGTTAAAGGAGGTGAATATGCTGAGAGGTCTGTTTTCAAAGAGTTTGAGTCTTAAGGTTGCAATTACGGTAGTAGCCGTTTTAACCGTGCTGGGCGGCAGTTTGTTTATCTACATCTACAATAAGATTCAGAGCCAGCTTATAGAGGCCCAGAAAAGAGAGGCGTTGACCCTTGCATCAACTCTGAACAGCACTGTTGCCGCCATGATGTTAAAGGGCGGAGGACTGAAACCGGAAGAGATACAGGCCGTCTTTATTGAGCTGTTGGAGCGAAAAGAGATAAAAAATGCTGTTACATACGGCCACAACGGCCGGCGGGCATTTACCAATCGTGAATCAGAGAGAAATACCATTATAAACAGAGATAAAGAAGAAGAGTGTCTTGTATGTCACAGGCTCCCATCCGGGGAGATGCCGCTGACGCAGTTTATAGATATACCCGGCGAGGGGAGGGTTCTGCGCGCGGTGGCGCCTATAGTGAAAAAAAAAGAATGTCTCCAGTGTCATTTTACAGGCTCTACTCTCGGTTTTAATCTACCTGATGAGAAATACCGCGGCATGGTGCTTGTTGATATAGAGACAAAAGAAATAGAGTCGCAGCTCTTTGCGATCCTTATAGCAGGGGCCATAACATATCTTGCCATCATAGCAGCCATTTATTTTGTTTTGCAGAGGTTTGCGACACATCCCCTCGGGAAGATAATAGAATCTTCTCAAAAGCTAGCCACCGGAGATCTGACCATAGATATCAGAGTAAGTTCAAAGGATGAGGTAGGAACTCTGGCAAATGCCTTCAAGGAGATGGCAGCTAACTTAAGGGAAATGCTTAAAAAAACAAAAGCACTCTTTACAAATGTGGATACAGTAGCAAAGAAGATTGTAGATGGGGCAACCAGCATAAGGAGGGGTTCTGAAGACCAAGCAACCGCCATGACTGATGTTTCATTTTCTGTGGAAGGGCTTCATAAGATTGCACTCGACATTGCTAATGGTATGGAGCAGTCTCTGAAGCTATCTGAAGAGACATCGTCTTCTATCCTTGAGATGGCTCTATCTATTGAAGAGGTAGATGGGAATGTGGCTGAAATTACTTTCGCTGTTGAGGATACATCAACCTCTATAGAAGAGATCACAAGTTCCCTCAAAGAAGTTGCTATTGGGACAGACAATATATCCAAAGGCGCAGACGGAATAGCCTCATCACTTACCCAGATAGATACATCTGTGATGGAGATAGAGAGACATGCAGGTGAGGGAGTGGAACTTTCGAATGAAGTTGCGAGGGAAGGTGAAAAGGGTCTAAAGGCTGTAGAGCTTACCCATGGAGGGATGGAAACAATAAAAGAAGAAGTCAAAAAACTCGCAACGGTTATAGAAGAACTTGGTCAAAGGTCAAAGGAAATCGGAAAGATCTTGAATGTAATTGATGATGTAGCAGTAGTAACAAACCTGCTCGCATTAAATGCTACAATCCTCGCAGCCCAGGCAGGAGAACATGGTAAGGGTTTCGGTGTTGTAGCACATGAGATAAGGGAGCTATCGGAGAGAACCTCTGCTTCAGCAAAGGAGATTTCTGGTATAATATCGCGTATTCAGAGTCAGATAGGAAAGGCAGTGATATCGGTTGAGGAAGTAATTGCAAAGGTTACAGAGGGAGAAAAACTCTCGATAGACACAATAGGTATACTTGAAGGGATAATGGGAAGATTCAAGACATCTCAGGATATGAGTATAAAGATTGCAAAGGCAACACAAGAACAAACAAAGGGAAGTAAGGAAGTAACACAGAACATGGAGGACATTACTGCCACCATCCACCAGATTGCAAGGGCAACACAGGAACAGTCCCAGGGAAGTACCCAGATAGTAAATTCTTTAGAAAAGATGAAAGAACTTACATCTTATTTAAAAAAGTTAACTGCTGAACAGGCAGAAGGCAGCAAGGTAATCGCATCTAATACGGAAAAGATGATGCGGTTTATACAGGAGATAAATGCTCTCTCTTCTGACCAGGAAAAGGAAAGCAAACGGATATCTGCTGCTGTGATGGAAACTACGACTATCGCAGGTGCAGGAATGGAGAATACGAGTTACTTAGAAGAGATAGTTAATGTTCTGAAAAAGGAGGTCGAGACATTAAAACAGGGGTTGGAACGGTTTAGATTAGAGTAAACCGTAAAAAGCGGAGCAGGAGGATACTGAGATGAATGAGTTAAACAGGAATTATCTGAACGATCTGAAAAACGATCATATATAGTAAAATATTCTGTGAAGAAAATTTTACTGATATTCATTCTCCTTTCCATATCAGGCCTTGTCTACTATACTTTTACCTTTCCTAATATCTCTAAGCTCAAAAAGGAAAATCCCAAAAAGACATCCTTTATGGAATACAGGGAAAGGGCGTCGAAAAAGAAGGGGAAGAGTTATAAGATAACTCAGATATGGGTCCCCCTTAGCACGGTTCCGTCATATTTTATTAAGGCGGCTCTTATAGCAGAGGACGATAAGTTCTGGAGCCATGAGGGCTTTGACTTTGAGGCAATTAAGAAGGCTATAGAGAAGGATATCAAGAAAGGGAAGTTTGCCTTTGGAGGAAGCACAATAACACAGCAGCTCGCCAGAAACCTCTACCTCACACCTGAAAAAACACTCCTCAGAAAAATAAAAGAGGCCATAATTACATGGCGCATCGAAAGAGTCATTACTAAAAAGAGGATCCTTGAACTTTACCTCAATGTTGTCGAGTGGGGAGACGGGATCTTCGGGATTGAAGCAGCATCAAGGTATTACTATAACAAACCCTCTTCTGAGTTGACCCCGGAAGAATCGGCAAGATTGGCAGCGGTATTACCAAATCCGAAGAGATATTCACCAACAGGTGAATCGAAATATATTGAGATGAGGGCAAGACTGATCCTTGACATTATGAAAATGAGAGGGATCATACTGCCAGAATACGAGGAGATTACACCCCTATTCATTTTTTGAAGTTGCAATTGTGAAAGAAGGATGTATAATTTAGATACCTCTATGGAAGAAGACTATATCGAAATAGATTCTGTTCTGGTCGATCCGAGAGTCTTTGAAATCCCTTACACATGTGATGTTAAGGGTTATAGATGTAATTCCACTTGCTGTTATAGGGGATGTATCATCAGACCCTCTGAGGTTAAGAGGATAGAAAAACACATTTCCGGTATTCTTTCCTATCTGAGTCCCGAAAATAGAGAAGCGATAAAGAGCAATGGTTCTTTTGTTGCCAGATGTCCTATCCAGTGTCCTGATGGTTGTGATATCCATCCAGAAGAGGCAAACGCAGCCAGGAGGTTTTTTAAGGAAGATCTTGATTTCAGATGTACACTTCTCTTCAATGATCTATGTGTCTTTATTTACACAAATCATGAAGGCCTGAAATACTGCGCCATCCACTCTTATGCACTGGATAACAGGATAAAAGTCGAGGATATCAAGAAGATAGACTGCATCCAGTATCCATTGATGGTGTATAGAAGGAATGGCAAAAAGGTACTTACTATCCAGGAAGTCCCATATCTATCTCATATACCCTGTATGAATGACAGGAAGGGTGAACCAATGTATAAGGGACTCCAGTCTGCAGTTGAGATTCTACTCGGTAAGGAATTCAATCAAAAACTTCAAGCCTATGGCAGGCGATATATTCGTAAAACTAAAAAACAAAAATGAGCTGGCAAGTCTTAACCCTCTGAGCAAAATGAAGGCTATCACCCGGAATGGTCGAAGTAAAATAAATGAGAATAATTAAGGATATTGAAGACATAAAGGAAATATTCCAGTACCCTATCCTGACTATTGGAAATTTTGATGGTTTCCATTTAGGTCATCAGGCTATCTTCAAGGAGATGGTAAATCATGCTAAGGAGATTGGCGGAACTACTATCGCATTTACCTTTGAGCCTCACCCCTTAAAGGTAATCGCACCGGAAAAACAACTGAGACTCCTCAGCACATTTGAAGAAAAAGTGAGACTGATCGAAGCCGAGGGAATCGATATCCTTCTATGCCCTGCCTTTACAAAAGACTTTGCCGATCAACATCCGAAGGATTTTGTAAAGAATATCCTTTATAGAAAGCTCGGAGTTTATGAGGTATTCGTGGGATACGACTATGCCTTTGGAAAAGGAAGGGAAGGTACTGTCGAATCCCTTAAAGAGATGGCAAAAGAGTTTGATTTTAAGGTTGTAGTTATTAAACCTGTAAAAATAGGAAAAGAGGTGGTAAGCAGCTCTAAGATCAGAGACCTTCTTTCTGAAGGAAAGGTGAAGGAATCATCCCTTTTTTTGGGGAGACCTTTCTCTTTAGAAGGTACAGTTATAAGAGGAGAAGGCAGAGGTGCTACTCTCCTCGGTTTTCCTACCGCTAATATAAACATAAATAACCCTGAACTCCTTATTCCAAAGGAAGGCATATATGCCGTTACCGTTATTTTTAATGGTAATACCTTCAAAGGGGCAGCAAATATTGGCTATAAACCTACCTTTGGAAATGGTAATCTTAGCCTTGAAGTCCATATCCTGAATTTCAGTGGTGACCTTCTCGGAAAGTGCCTGAGGATTAACTTTATTGAGAGACTCAGGGATGAGGCAACCTTTCCAAATCCTGAAGCCCTATCCGAACAGATTAAAAGGGATGTTGAATCTGTAAGAAATGTTTTTCGGTAAAGGAGTTAAAGATGAAGAAGTTATTTGTTATATTTTTATTTTTGGGGTTTATGGTCTATCCGTTTTTATCTGAACCCTCAGACACATTTGATAACCATTTCGATAAAGGATTGACTTATTACCAAAAGAGGAATTTTAAGATGGCCATAAAGGAGTTTGATGAAGCCCTCAAGATTGACCCCAATGTATCCAAGGCTTACTACTATATGGGTTATGCAAAATATAAGAAAAAAGACTTCAAGGGTGCTATTAAGGATTTTAACAAGGCCTATAGCCTTGATCAAAATTATTCCCCATTCCTCAAGTAGGAAGGATGGGGAAACTACATTTTTTTCTGGTGCCGAAGGGGGGAGTCGAACCCCCACAGGGTTACCCCCACTAGACCCTGAACCTAGCGTGTCTACCAATTCCACCACTTCGGCTTTATTTAAATCATATCTTTTTCACTCTCCTAAGTCAACTACAGCCAAAAAGATGCGATTCTCCGTCCCGATAAACCTGTTCCTGACAGGTTCAGGAATCGTAACTTAGAATCACAAGTTAATAGAAAAGTTGAATCCGAAAAAGGCATCCTGAATCTCCTTGACAAATATGGGTTATTGGGATAATTTAGAAAAATTGAGATTGCTTTGACTTTGACTCGCAATGACAGATATAACTTATGTCATTTCAAGCAAAGCGAGAAATCTCATTTTTAAAAATTTTCTTAGGAATAAAAATGACCTTCATTGGAGAAATATTTGTTGGCGAAGTCCTTAATAAACCTGTACTCGACCCATCGGGAGAGGAAATAGGAAGGATAAAGGACATTTTAGTCTCAACCGGCGAACCTTTTCCTCAGGTAACTGCCCTTATAATTAAAAGAAAGAAAAAGGAACTCATCCTTCCCTGGGACAGTATAAGCATCTTCAACAGAAAGGTAATATCTTCTAAGATCTTCAAAGAGGGACTAAAAGAATACTTAACCTCTGAAATAGATATACTTATAGGTAGAGACATCCTTGATAAACAGATTGTAGATATCAACGGTGTTAAGGTAGTAAGGGTAAATGATATTAGACTCGGGGAGTTCGATGAAAAGCCATGTCTGGTAGCGGTGGATATAGGAATGAGAGGGATTCTCAGACGTCTTGGGTTAGAAAGAAGGGGAGAAGGAATTGGAATGGCGATTGGATACCCTTTGAAACATAACCTGATAGGCTGGAATTATATTCAACCTATAGAGCCGAGACTCACCCGTCTCACCCTTACAATCCCGAGGAAATCCGTGGCTATGCTCCACCCTGCTGACATCGCCCATATAATAAGTCAGGTATCAATGAAGGAGAGGGCTGCCCTCATTCACTCCCTGGACATAGAAACAGCAGCAGAGGCACTGCCTGAACTTGAACCTGATGTACAGACCTCAATTATAAATCAGATGGATAAGGAACAGGCATCTGATCTCCTTGAGCAGATGTCCCCTGATGAGGCGGCAGATATCCTCGGTGACCTTTCTCCGGAGAAGGCAAAAGAGATCCTTGAACTTATGGAAGAGGAAGATGCTGAAGATGTTCAGGAGTTACTCAGCCACGATGAGGACACTGCAGGAGGCTTGATGACTACAGAATATATTGCTTATCATTCTGGCCTTTCTGTAGGTGATGCTATTGAAAGATTCAAAAGGGATGCATCAGATATCGATACTGTTTATTACATCTATATGCTGGATGAAGAGGAAAGGTTAATAGGGGTCCTTTCCCTAAGGGATCTTCTTCTATCTAATACTGATAGTCTTCTCTCAGAGGCTATGACGAGGAAGGTTAAGACTATCACCCCTGAGACGGATCAGAAACAGGTGGCAAAGATTATATCTAAGTATAATCTTGTGTCGCTTCCTGTCGTAGATGAGCATAACAGACTCCTGGGAGTAGTAACCATTGATGATGTGATAGATATCTTTATACCTAAAAAGAAAAAACCGAGGGTGTGAGATGTTTGAAAGAAGAAGAATATTACTCTTTCTTGCCGTAATCGGGCCGGGTATCATTACCGCAAATGTAGATAATGACGCAGGTGGGATTACTACCTATTCAGTTGCAGGGGCAAGGTTCGGATACAGTCTCCTCTGGACATTGATTCCCACCACCATCGCCCTAATTGTTATCCAGGAGATGGTATCAAGGATGGGGGTTATAACAGGAAAAGGATTATCAGAACTTATACGGGAGGAGTACGGGGTTAAGTCTGCCTTCTTTATAATGCTCGCCCTTCTTGTTGCAAACTTCGGTACTACTATAGCAGAATTCGCCGGATGGGCTGCAAGTATGGAGGTCTTTGGACTGACAAGGTATATTACTGTTCCTTTAATGGCCCTCATTATATGGTTTCTCGTTATAAAGGGAAGTTACAGGATTATTGAACGGGTGCTTCTCGTTTCATGTCTAATGTATTTAGGCTATGTTATATCAGGTTTTCTTTCAAGGCCTGATTGGTTGAAGGTAGCAACACATACATTTATACCAACCTTCAAATGGGATAGGGATTTTATAATGCTGACCATAGCGATCATAGGCACAACCATAACCCCCTGGATGCAGTTTTATCTCCAGTCATCTATTGCAGAGAAAGGAATAAAGAAAGAACATTATAAGGCATCAAAGCTCGATGTTATCATAGGGTGTTCGATGACTGACATTATAGCATTTTTTATAATAGTTACCTGTGCCACAACCCTTTTCCCCTTAGGTATAAGGATAAACGATGCCTCCGAAGCAGCAATCGCACTGAAGCCACTGGCAGGAGAGTATGCCTCCACCCTTTTTGCTATAAGTCTTGCTAATGCATCAGTTCTCGGAGCAATAATAGTCCCATTAGCCACAGCCTATTATATCTGCGAGGCAATGGGCTGGGAGGCAGGGGTGAATAAGACCTTTAAAGAAGCCCCGCAGTTTATGGGGATCTATACCGCTCTGATACTCATTTCTGCTTTGATAATCCTGATACCAAAGGCGCCACTTGTCCTTCTTATGGTTTTATCTTCTGTCCTCAATGGTATTATTCTTCCCTTTATACTTATTTTTGCGGTTCTCCTCGTAAACAACAGGAACATTATGGGAGAGTATGTGAATTCGAAGGAGTATAACTATATAGCATGGGGAACAGTGGTGGTTATGATAAGTTTGACCATAGCACTGTTTATTACAATGTTCTATAGTTAGCTATAAGGAGGTGAGAAATTGTTAAAAAGTATATTCGCTAAGAAACAGGATTTCTTCGCACTCTTTGAAAGCGCATCAAAAAACCTCCATGAAGGAGCCAGACTCCTAAAGGAGTTGATGGAGGACTATACAAACGCTGAGGAGAAGACAAAGAGGATCTTCAACGTAGAGAATGAGGGTGATCTGATCACCCATGAGACGATTAAGAGGTTAAACAAAACCTTCATAACCCCCATAGACAGGGAGGATATCCATGCCCTTATATGTAGACTCGATGATATTCTCGACCTTATCGATGGAACAGCTGACAGGATGTTTGTCTTCAAGGTAAAGGAACCAACAACTGAGGCCGTAAACATGTCAAGAATTATATTTACTACTACAGAGGCTGTTTCGAAGGCCCTATCCTATCTGAAAGAGAAGAATTATAGCTATATCAATGAATACTGCATAAAGATTAATCAGCTTGAGAATGAAGGGGACAGGGTATATAGAGATGCGTTAGGAAATCTTTTCGACGCGGAGAAAGACCCTTTGATAGTAATAAAATGGAGGGAAATCTATAAGAATATGGAAGATGCTATGGATAAGTGTGAGGATGTAGCTAATATACTTGAAGGTATAGTGCTGAAGCATGCCTGAATTGGTCATTATAATCATTATTGTCTTTCTGGCCTTAGCCTTCGATGTAAGCAATGGATGGAATGACTCAGCTAATGCCATCGCAACAGTCGTCTCAACCAGAGTTCTCAGCCCAGTAGTTGCTGTAGTCATGGCGGCTGTAATGAATATCCTCGGTGCCTTTTTTACAACAGCCGTTGCAAAGACCATAGGAACAGGAATTGTGGACCCCTCGGCAGTAATCCAGCCTGTAGTTGCAGCAGCCCTTCTTTCTGGATTTATCTGGAATGGTCTCATGACTTTTTTGGGAATGCCTGTTAGCGCTTCTCACGCCCTCATCGGAAGTCTTATTGGCGCTGCTGTGGCCTATGGAGGAATTAATATCCTGAATCTAAGGGGGCTTACGAAAATATTTTCTTCCCTGCTTCTGTCGCCTCTTTTCGGCTTCATAATAGGAATCCTTTTTATGCTCCTGATCCTTAAGTTCTTCGGAAATCTTTCTTCAGGATTCGTGAATAAACATTTCGGCAGGCTTCAGATACTTTCATCAAGCTTTATGGCCTTTAGTCATGGTAGTAACGATGCCCAGAAGGTGATGGGGATAATCACCCTTGCCCTTGTAAGCGGTGGATTCATTAAGAGTGTTGATGTTCCCTTCTGGGTTATGCTGATATGCGCTGTTGCTATGGGTTTAGGTACAGCCTTAGGGGGATGGAAGGTTATAAAGACACTCGGTATGGGAATTCTCAAGCTCCAGCCAATCCATGGCTTTGCTGCTGAGACTTCTGCTACATTGATCATCCTGACCTCAAGTCACTTTGGCTTTCCTGTAAGCACAACCCATGTGATCTCTACGTCTATTATGGGGGTTGGGGCCACAAAGAGGCTCAGTGCTGTGAGATGGGGAATAGCAGGGAAGATAGTGCTGGCATGGATATTTACCCTCCCCTTATGTGGTATAATGGCATGGCTTATCTGCAAAGGATTTCTAATTATAAAGTCCCAGGGGCTTTAATTCTAATCTACCGCACACAGGGTGCGGTTATATTATTGAATTACGCTTTAACCACAAGCACAGGGCAAGAGGCGTAGTTAATTACCTTTTCTACGATATTTTTACCAAATAGTTTTTTAATGCCGTTCCGTTTATTGTTTCCCATTATAATAAGGTCGCAGTTTTCTTCCTCTGCTATTTCAACAATCTTTTTATAGATATCTCCTTCTTCGAGTCTTGTTTTTATCAAGGTTCCCTCAGCCTCTGCTACATCATTTATTTCAAAAACGGCTTTATCTCTTCCACCATTTAATACATCCCCAATATTTTTAACACCAACCAGATCCAGATCTCCTTCGTAAGGGGGGATCACCTTAACAACCGTAACCCAGCATTTCTCATCGCATGCAAGTTTTAAGCCCTGTATAAGGACATCCTTAGAGCCGTTTACTGCTATAAGGATCTTCCTGTAACCCTTCATCTTCCGTCACCTCACAACCAGCACGGGACAGGAGGCATGAATGATTACCCTTTCTGCTGTGCTTCCCATTACTGCCTTGTTAATACCTCTCCATCCATAAGTTCCCATGGCAATCATATCGGTTTTAAGTCTTTTAGCAGTCTCTACGATCTTTTCAGCTCCTTGTCCTTCTTGAATTTCTGTTTTTATCGCTACTCCGTGCCTCGAGGCAATCACTTTTGACCCATCGACGATCTTCTCTGCCTCTTGAAAAAGACTCTTCTTTATCGAGCTCGATCTGAAAAATTCTATCATTTCTTCATAGCGTGGAACCACATATAATGCTGTTATCTCTGCATCATCGATCTTTGATAACTCACAGGCACGATCAAGGGCCTTTTTACTGAACTCTGATCCATCAAAGGGAAGGAGAATTGATCTATAAATTCCTGTACACTCAATGCAGGGTTTCTTTACTACCAGCACATCGGTATGAGAATTTACAATGACGCTTGATGTTACACTTCCAAGCAGTAATCTCTTCAATCCCCTTCTGCCGTAGGTTCCAAGGGCGATAAGGTCTGCCTTCTTTTCCCGAGCAATATCAACTATAACCTCGGGTGGCTCACCCTCGCAGGCAAGAGATTCTACATTTATACCGAACTCGGATAAAACCATGTTTTTCGTTTGATGACAAAGCTCTTTAGCGAGTTCAAGACGCTTTTCCCTTTGTTCCGGTGCAATGGTAAATTCCTCTTCATCAAAATATACTGCATTGATAAGGATGACTTTGCCACCATGCCTCTTTACCCAGTATGAAACCTCTAAGAGGGCTGCCTTGCTGAATTCTGAGTCATCGATTGCTACCAATATTGTCTCATACATGTTAATGCGCTCCACCACTTTTCCTGAATATCATACCTACACCAAAACCTGCGGCCAGTGCTATAACTATTGATATGACCCCATACAGGGCACCTTTATTCTTCGACATATATGATAATATCTTCACGATACTGACCTGTTCAACTAATACCTTTGCTTCTGCTATTTCGATTATCTTTTTATCTTCGATCTCATAAACTGTAACTTTATAATCACCAGGCGGTGCCTGATAGGGCCAGTTTAGATTTATATAGTAATGCAGTGTTCCGTTTTCTACAGTTGTTGAGATCTTTCCGTATGATGTTGAGTATAATCTTGAAGACTCTTTAAATTTCACAAATTCATTGAACCATTCAGTCTTTTCATTTTCATTTGCTACAGGGTTTATTTCTGTATGCCTTCTCAGAGCAGAATAACCGATCACATATTTATCCATCTCCTTCTCAATCAGAATTTCGTCTATATTTCTTGTACTGTGTAAGAAATATAGATTAGGCGTGTGTTCAAATTTCAATTCTCCCACATTCATCCACAAAAGACCTGCAACTTTCCCTTTTTTTCTTAATGACTGATGTCCTTCAGGAGAAGTTATCTTTATAATCAGATCTGTGCCTGAATCTGCTTCGCCACTGACACTCACTGTGCTTCCATGATAAAAGAAATCTATTTTTATATTTTCGTGGTTTTCCTTAACCGTAAGCATAGCAAATGCCTCATCGGAAAATGCAAAATTCAGAATTAAAAATCCAAAGGAAAGCAATATGAGAAACTTGAACTTTTTCATTAGTGCCCTCCCGCCTGAGATAACAGTAATGATGGATTCAATGTGAGTTCAAAGATTATCTTCACTGTCACTGTAAGTACTATCACTGCGAGGATTATCTTGAGCTGATCTCCCTTTAGTTTCCTGCCAAAGACTGCTCCGACCTGTGCCCCAACCGTTGAACCGAGCAGCAGCAAAACTGCAAGGATAAAATCAACATTATGGTTAGTGTATGCTTGAAGGAATGTGACCTCTATGCAGTTAAATAATATCTGGAAAAGACTCGTGCCTACAACAACATGCATAGGCATTCTCAGGATATACACCATTACAGGTACCATCAAAAATCCACCACCTACACCCATTATTGCTGCGAGGATTCCCACGAAACCTCCGAAAATAACGGGCACAAGCAGAGAGTTGGTTACGCCTGATTTTTCAAAATGAGTTTGGAAAGGAAGGGACTTAAGAAATTTTGACATTTTTGATTCTTTTTCAGTTTTTACTTCTTCTGTTTTCTTTTTTTTCATGCTTGTAAGGCTTTCAATGAACATATATATACCGACTATACCAAGCATAAAGACATAGGTCATTTTTATAACAAAATCTGCATTACCTGTTGCCCTCAGAACTTTGATGGCCTGTACACCAACAAGTCCTCCTGCGAAACCTCCGGCAAGAAGATATAACCCCATCTTGAAATCCACATTACCCATCTTCCAGTGGGCATATGTTCCAGAGGTTGATGCTGCTACAATCTGATTGGAGTCAGTAGCCGCTGCAACAGTTGGTGATATGCCGAGCATTATTAAGAGAGGGGTCATTAGAAAACCACCACCTACACCAAAAAGACCGGAAAGCAGACCTACAGCTAGTCCAAGCCCAACCGGTATCATGATATTAATGCTTGTTAAAGCCACTGGCAAATACAGAAACATCTCTAACTTTCTCCTTATGTCTTATTTCTGAATCTTCCTTGGATGCCTTTAGGATCTCCCTTGCTGTTTCGAATTCTCCTGATTCTGCAAAGGTTATTGCTATAAAGATATTCTCTAATTTTTTTATAAATCTTTTCGCCATTTATTTTCCTTTCATAGTTTTCAAGAAACAGGAACTAAAACAAGCGGTTTTTTAAGCGGCTTCGCTAATTCATTTAGCAGAATAGCCGCGGCCTTGCAGATTTCTGAACCATCACCCTTTCCTGATGGCATAATGACCATAGATACATCAAGTTCTGCAGAAACCCTGATTATCTCTTCATCAGGATATCCAGAACAGATTATACTCTCTACTTTAATGCCGCTTTTTTCCGCTATTTCCCTTACCGAATTAAGGGACTTCTCAGTTGCCTTTTCTATCTCTTTAAGTCCTGATTCCCATCTGTTATATAAATGAATGGGTATAATACCGAGTACTAAAAGTCCTGAATCTGTGGCCTTTGCAATCTTAATTGCATACTCCACTGCTTCATTTGAAGGCATCGTATTGTCAATGGCAACCAATATTCTGGCCATAATTTTCCTCTTTACCACTTCAATAGAGCAGAATCCATGCCAACAAATATTTATATATTTTTCAGGAAGTTATAAAAGGGATTGCAGTAAATTTACTGCAAAGATTGATGCAAGAAATTACTGCAGGCTGGATGAAGCTATTTCTTCGGGAATAAGGTTTTGAGGTCTATCTTTAAAAGCCTTATCTTTTGCTGAAGATTTTGGCGGTGAATGGTGAGAAGTCTTGCGGCCTCGGATATATTGCCTCCTGATTCTATGAGGGCTGCTATAATAAGACTTCTTTCGAACTGTGCCTTTGCCTCTCTTAGCGGCATTAATGGTATCGTTCGTGCTTCTTCTATGAGCCGTTTCCCTTCCAGTATGTATTTTGGCAAATCATCCTTCTGGATTAAATGGCCAGATGTAAAGGCTATGGCATATTCAATTGCATTTTCCAACTCCCTCACATTTCCAGGAAAATGGTAATCGATCAGTGCCTGCATTGCCTCCCTGGAAATACCTGTAATATTCTTATTAACCGCCTTTACTTTATGTTTTTCGATAAAATGATTAACAAGAAGGGGAATGTCTTCTTTCCTGTTTCTCAATGGTGGTAACTCTATGGGTATTACATGGAGCCTGTAGTAGAGATCTTCTCTGAAATGTTTTTCAGAGATTGCCTTCTTTAAATCCTTATTTGTGGCTGCAATAACACGGACATCGACCTTTCGGGGTTCGGTTTCACCTACCCTCAAAAATCCGCCATCCTGCAGTACCCTGAGGAGTTTTACCTGAAGATGCGGTGCAAGTTCACCGATCTCATCAAGGAAAAGGGTGCCCCTGTCAGCCTCCTCTATCAGCCCCCTCTTATCAGAAACCGCCCCTGTGAATGCGCCCTTAACATGACCGAAGAGTTCTGACTCGAGTAGCCCCTCAGGGATTGCCCCGCAGTTGATTACCACAAACCTTTTCCTTGCCCTCACACTGTTACTGTGAATCGCCCGCGCAACGAGTTCTTTGCCTGTGCCGCTCTCCCCGGTGATTAATACATTACTTTCACTTGAGGCAGCATGTCTCATTACCCTGAAGACCTCATGCATCTCAGGGCTGTTTCCGATAATATTCTGGAAGGAGTACCTTGTCTCTATCTGTGTCTTAAGAGCGATATTCTCTCTTTCGAGTGCCTTCTTCTCGAGGGCCCTCCT
>JACRGW010000043.1 GCA_016212195.1 Nitrospirota bacterium | reverse complement strand
GGCTGCTGTTTTTATACCTGACGGTCTCAGTTCCAACACAACGTATACAGCAACTGTGAGTACCGGTGTAAAAGATACTACAGGAAGGTCTATGCTTACAGGATACAGCTGGTCTTTCGAAACGGGCAACTGATTTTCCATAATAAAGAATGTGTATTATTATAAATGTAGTGAAAAGATTGATAGATGAAAAAGATTGAAGCAATAATCAAACCCTTCAAATTAGATGAGGTGAAGGATGCCCTGAATGAGATAGGAATACAGGGAATTACAGTTTCTGAAGTGAAAGGATTCGGAAGACAGAAAGGTCACACAGAATTATACAGAGGGGCAGAATATGTAGTTGACTTTTTACCAAAGGTGAAGATGGAAATTGTGGTTCCTGATAACCTTGTCCTCACGATTATAGAAACAATACAAAATACAGCAAGAACAGGTAGGATTGGTGACGGAAAGATATTCGTAACAAATGTTGAAGATGTTATAAGAATAAGGACAGGGGAAAAGGGAGAGGCTGCTGTATAATCTCTCTGGCTATTCAAAGATAGTCCTTTCTATAATTATTTGGAGTTCCTTAGGTATCATTGTCCGCTATCTTTCATTGCCTCCACATATCATTACATTCTATTCGTCATTATCAGCAGTAATCTTCCAGTTTCTCATACTCTCTTATAAAGGGGAATTATCAACACTTAAAGTAAGAAGATCAGGTCTATCCATTCTTTTATTATTAGGCCTCTTTTCCCTTGTAAATAGTATCCTTTATTATTTTGCCTTTTTAAAGACTACTATAGCAAATGCCGTTTTTACTCACTATACAGCCCCTATCTTTGTTGCTCTTCTCGCCCCTATCCTGATAAAGGAAAAGATAGAAAGGAAGACCTGGATAACTATTCCAGTCGCTTCCTTAGGGCTGACCCTGATCTTCCTTAATAGTGGTTTTAAATTAACCGGGACTCATACTATTGGACTGCTGGCAGGGACTGCCTCAGGTATTGCCTACGCTATCATAATAATTATAGCAAGGAAGGTTTCTTCATCCTATTCGCCATATATCATTGCTACTATCACTAATGGATTAATTACTATCATACTACTCCCTTTTGCTATCACTGAAAATTATACTATTACATCCAATTCTATATTCTTATTACTTATAATGGGGTTGGTACATTCTACTATAGCCCTTGTCCTTTATTTGAAGGGGCTCAGGGAAGTAAAGGCACAGGAGGCAGCAGTACTCGGCTACCTCGAACCTGTAGGTGCTGTTATTCTTGCCTTTTTGATATTAAGAGAAATTCCTTCAGAGATAGCAATAATAGGAGGTGGGTTGATAATTATTGCAGGATATATAGTCACAAATAAAAGGGTTCAGCAAATGTGAGAGGGATATATAAAGAAATTGCGTCCCCAATGGGATTTGAACCCATGTTGCCGCCTTGAAAGAGCGGTGTCCTAGGCCAGACTAGACGATGGGGACCTTTACTTAAATTTCAAATTTGAAATTTCAAATCTCAAATTTAAATTGTAACTGGTGAGCCGCCTGGGAGTCGAACCCAGCACACCCGCCTTAAAAGGGCGGTGCTCTACCAACTGAGCTAGCGGCCCTTAAAAATATTATAACCTAAACGGTATCTTGTAATATATAATGTTTAACCCGAAATACGCAAGGGTCAAACGAAAACGACTGTAAATTGTCATTCTGAACTTGTTTCAGAATCTCCAAAAACGAGACCCTGAAATAAATTCAGGGTGACATATTGTAATAACTTTCAGAATACCCTTGCGTAATTCGGGTTTAATAATCCCTGAAAGGATTTCGCTTTATAATAGTATCATCCCGTCTCTGGCTTGTGGATATAATATCAATTTTTACACCGACAAGGTCTTCTACCCTACGAATATAAACCTTAGCCTTCTTTGGAAGGGAATCGAATCTTTTTATCCCAACAGTGCTCTCCTGCCACCCCTCAATTTCTTCATATACAGGCTCACAATTCCAAAGCACAGAGGATTCATGGGGCATCTCATTATAAATATTACCTTTATATTTATAACCAACACATATTTTTATCTTCGGATATTCATCAAGGATATCAAGTTTTGTAAGGGCAATTCCACTCATGCCATTGATGATTACTGAATATCTAACAACTACAACATCTAACCATCCACATCTCCGCGGTCTTCCAGTGGTAGCACCGTATTCTCTACCCTTAGACCTTAAATCATTACCGAGTTTATCCTTAAGCTCTGTAGGGAAGGGACCGCTTCCTACTCTTGTAGTATAAGCCTTTGATACACCAAGAACGCCATCTATCTTTGTCGGACCTATGCCAAGGCCTGTACATGCTCCTCCGGCAATTGCATTTGAGGATGTTACATAAGGATAAGTTCCATGATCAACATCGAGAAGTGTCCCCTGAGCACCTTCAAAAAGGATGTTCATGTTCTCCTCTATATATTTATTTATAAGGATAGAGACATCTGTAATATATTTCCCTATTTTTTGAGCATAGCCCATATATTTAGAATAGATCTCTTCGAGGTCGAGCTGCTCTGATTTATAGACATTGTAGAGGAGATAGTTCATATTCGAAAGATTTAACTCGAGTTTTTCTCTGAATAAATGTGAGTCCAGGAGGTCTGACATCCTTATTCCAGTCCGCGCAACTTTATCAACATAGGCAGGACCGATGCCCCTTCCTGTTGTCCCTATACTCTTAGACCTTTCTGATTCTTTATCTATTATACTGTGGTATGGCATTATAAGATGGGAATTCTTACTGATGAAAAGATTGTTATCGATAGCTATACCCCTTGATTTTAAACCTTCTATCTCTCCGATAAGTGCCTCAGGATCTATAACAACACCATTCCCTATCATACAGATCTTCCCGGGATGGATGATACCTGAAGGTATGAGGTGAAGGATGTACTCTTCATCATTCACAACTACTGTGTGCCCTGCATTATGACCACCCTGGTATCTCGCAACAACACCAGCATCCTTTGCAAGGATGTCAATTATCTTTCCTTTGCCTTCGTCTCCCCACTGGGCTCCTACAACAACTATATTCGGCATATCTTTCTAATATAAATCAATAAATGTTTGAACTTAAGGTTTAATATTTTATTGGAATTAACCTTAGCCTGGTCTTATATTCTTACCTGTTTCACGGATAGGACATTAGGTAGTTTCTTTATTTCGCTGAGAAGATTATCAGAGATAGGACTATCTACGCAAACGACAGAAATAGCCCTTCCTCCTTGGGTCTCTCTTCCGAACTGCATCCTCGCTATATTTATATCATATTTCCCGAGTATAGTTCCGATATTGCCTATAACCCCGGGTTTATCATTATTTAATAGAACCAGCATATCCCCTTCCGGGATAACCTCTATAGGAAATTCATTCAGCTTAACA
This sequence comes from Nitrospirota bacterium, assembly GCA_016212195.1. Classification (GTDB taxonomy): domain Bacteria; phylum Nitrospirota; class Thermodesulfovibrionia; order JACRGW01; family JACRGW01; genus JACRGW01. The sequence goes on along the minus strand of JACRGW010000043.1, from coordinate 1,755 downwards.
ATTCTTGGTTCTTTACGGTTATAAAGGGTTCCCAAGACATAACCTTTATTCTTTCCTGATCTGACCTTTAAACCTATCAGGGTTGTATAGTCTCCTGCATCAGGGCTCTTGAGCTCCCTTACCTCAATTCCCCTCTCTTTTGCTATAAAAGGGGCATTAACAAAATTTACAGTCTCTTGAAGAATGGGTGTTAATAGTCCTTTTATTATAGCCACTGTTATAGGGGCAATAGTGAGATCAGTGATCTCACCTTTATATTCTACAGTAATCTCTTCTATACCTCCTTCAAAGACCTGAGACAAAAAACTTCCCATCCTCTCTGAGAGGTTTATATAAGGTCTGATTTTTGGTAGAAGATCTGCTGGAACTGAGGGAACATTTACGGCATTTCTCACAGTACCATAAACAAGATAATCCACTATCTGTTCAGCTATAGCTATGGCCACATTCTCCTGCGCCTCTGTTGTTGCTGCACCGAGATGGGGTGTACATATCACATTTTCAAGTCCTATTAGTGAACTGTCCTCTGGAGGTTCCTTTTCGAAGACATCAAGAGCGGCACCAGCTACCTTACCGCTAATAAGTGTTTCGTATAAATCCTTTTCGTTTATGATCCCGCCTCTTGCACAGTTTATTATCCTCACCCCATCCTTCATCGTCTTTATGGTCTTCTGATTGATCATATTCTTTGTTTCAGGTGTTAAGGGGGTATGGATAGTTATAAAATCAGACCTGCGGTAAAGTTCTGATATATCTACCAACTCGATTCCTAACTCTTCAGCCTTTTCTTTGGATAGAAAAGGATCATATCCTAAAACATGCATCTGAAGTGCCTGAGCACGTTTCGCAACCTGACTTCCTATATTCCCCATACCTAATACTCCCAAAATCTTATTGTAGATCTCAACACCCATGAACTTCTTTTTTTCCCATTTACCTACCTTCATGGAATTTGTTGCCTGTGGAATAAGTCTGGCAAGGGAAAGCATAAGGGCTATCGTGTGTTCAGCAGTAGTTATTGTATTACCGCCCGGGGTATTCATTACAACTATCCCCTTCTTTGAAGCTGCTGACTTGTCCACATTGTCGAGTCCGGATCCAGCCCTGCCTATAACTCTGAGTTTATCTGACGCATTAATGACATCTGCTGTAACCTTTGTCGCGCTTCTCACGACAAGTCCATCGTATCCTTTTATTTCCTTTATAAGTTCTTCAGGACTGAGTTTTTTAACATCCACCTCTAAGCCTGCCTTTAACATAATATCCAGACCGTTTTGTGAGATTGGATCGCTGACAAGAACCTTCATATATTCTCCTTTACTTCATTAAAATCTCTTCTGCTGCAGCAACGCCATTTCCCAATTTTACAGGGTATCCCATGCCCTTGAGGACCATCTCTACGCCAGCAACTGCTGTGATAACATCGAAGGTGTCGGCATAGCCGAGATGGGCAATCCTGAAGACCTTCCCTTTTGCCTGATCCTGACCACCTGCAGCTGTTATTCCGTATTTCTCTCTCAGATTCTTATAGATAATCTGGCCATCATAACCCTCAGGTGCCATTACAGCAGTAACGGAATTACTTGGAGATTCCTTTGTATAAAGTTCAAGACCAATCGCCTTCATAGCCTTCCTCGTTGCCTCAGCAAGTATTGCATGCCTCCTAAAAACCTCATTGAGACCCTCTTCTTTGAGCATATTTAAAGCCTGATTAAGGCCTATTATGAGAGTAACAGGGGAGGTAAAGTTTGTTTG
>JACRGW010000004.1 GCA_016212195.1 Nitrospirota bacterium | reverse complement strand
TAGGGGAGGCGTTGATGATACTTGATTTTGAGAGAGGTTCAAAGATAGCAGGAACAAGATTTGTACTTTACAGGGGAATGGGTGCGAGACTCGAGAGGGCGCTAATTAATTTCATGCTCGATATTCATACAAAAGAAAGGGACTATATGGAAGTGCTTCCCCCTTTTATGGTGAATAAGGAGAGCATGATCGCAACAGGTCAGCTCCCTAAGTTTGAGGCAGAACTATTCAGGGTAGATGGTGGAAACTATTACCTGATTCCTACAGCTGAGGTTCCTGTGACGAATATCCATAAAGGAGAGATTCTCACCGAGAAAGATCTCCCTATTTACTATGCCTCATATACACCCTGTTTCAGAAGGGAGGCAGGTTCCTATGGAAAGGATACAAGGGGTCTTATAAGACAGCACCAGTTCAATAAGGTGGAGCTTGTAAAGTTTGTTAAACCCGAAAATTCTTACGATGAACTCGAAAGTCTCCTCCTCGATGCTGAAGAAATACTCCAGAGGCTTGAACTTCCTTACAGGGTTGTGATACTCTGTACGGGCGACCTCGGTTTTGCTGCAGCCAAGACCTATGATATAGAAGTGTGGCTCCCCGGACAGAAGAGGTTCAGGGAGATATCATCGTGCAGTAATTTTGAAGACTATCAGGCAAGAAGGGCAAATATTAGGTACAGACCTGAAGGAAAGAAGGGCACCGAATATGTATATACACTTAATGGGTCAGGGCTTGCTATAGGCAGAACAGTTGTTGCTATACTTGAGAACTACCAGCAAGAGGATGGCTCTGTTATAATACCCCCTGCCCTCAGACCGTATATGGATGGAAATGAAAAAATAGTTAAGAGTTAAAAGTTATAAGATAGAAATTCTTAACTGTTCACTTTTAACTTTCAACTGTAGTTATTGGAGGGATGGCCGAGCGGCTTAAGGCGGCGGTCTTGAAAACCGTTGAGCGAAAGCTCCGTGGGTTCGAATCCTACTCCCTCCGCCAGAAAATAAGCAATGAGTGATGAGCAATGAGCAACAAGTAAAAGACTCGTTGCTTTGCACTCATTGCTCATTGCTTGATATGGAGAGGTGGCCGAGCTGGCTGAAGGCAGCCGCCTGCTAAGCGGTTGTGGGGATAAAACCTCACCCAGGGTTCGAATCCCTGCCTCTCCGCCAAATTAGTTCGGAGTTCAGGGTTTTGAGGTTAGATTTTTTCACCCCGCTCTACAGGAAGCCACGGGTGTAAACCCGTGGAGCGGGGTTCACCAGACTCCGAACTCCAAACTCTTAACGTTAGTTATAGGGGGTTGGATGAAGAAAAAGATATTAGTTCTAATATGAGGAATAATTTTTGTGGGTTCATTAGGTGCCTGTGAGAAGAAGGAAACACCTAAATCTGTTCAACAGGTACAGCCCAGTCCTATTATGCAGGGACCAATATCAAAGGATACACAGAAGGGTGTACCACACAGCGTTTCAACGATAAAAAGTGGAATACAGGTAATAGTGCCTGATTCTGTTAAAGGCAAATGGAGTGGAGTGAAGATTGTTATTGAAGACAAGATTGCAAAAAAGACTAAAGAATATACACTGAATCTGAACAGCGATTTTAAAATCCCTGATTCGAATCTTAAGGTTACTATCGGAGAATTTCTGCCCGACTTTAAGATGGACGGAGATATTATCTCTTCTGCTTCTAATCAGCTTAATAACCCAGCTGTCGGGATAAGGGTATATGAAGATGAGAAGCAGGTCTTTCCTGCCCTTGGGAAACAATGGGGATGGCTATGGGCACAGAAGGTATTTCAGGCTACCCATTCCTTTGAACATCAAAGATACGGTATTACACTCAAGGAAGGAGTGAGGAAAGGATAAAAGATGCGCCCATGGCTCAGTTGGATAGAGCAACGGACTACGAATCCGTAGGTCAGAGGTTCGAATCCTCTTGGGCGCGCCAGATTTTTTACTCTATGAAAACCTCTGACAAAAGAGGTGTGGGGAAAGGATTTTCCCCACGATTTCGGAGTGACAGTCCCGATGGAATTGGGACACCAAAGGGACAGAGCCCCTATGGGGAGCGGAGCGACGGGAAGAGGTTCGAATCCTCTTGGGCGCGCTACAAAAAGAAGATAGTTCCTTTAGAAAAAGATATATTCTTTATGAGGATTGTCCTCGAGGAGGCTATGATCGCCTTTAATAAAGGGGAAGTCCCTGTGGGTGCCGTACTTGTAGCCAATGGAGAGATTATCAGCCGAGCCCACAATATGAAAGAGTCCCTTAGCGATCCTACTGCACATGCAGAGATAATCGCGATAAAAGAGGCATCCTCTAAGTTGAAGAATTGGCGTCTTGAGGATGCGACCCTGTATGTTACGAAAGAACCGTGTATTATGTGTGCAGGGGCATTACTGAATATGAGGGCATTCCGATTGGTTTTTGGATGTAAAGATGAAAAGGGAGGGGCTGTGGAAAGTCTCTACAGTGTACTATCTGACAGACGTTTGAATCATCAGATAGAAGTTACATCAGGAGTACTGGAGAAGGAGTGCAGAGATATACTGAGGGAATTTTTTAAAAACCTCCGCCATAATAGTTCGGAGTATTGAGTTTGGAGTGTAGAGTTTTTCACCGAACTCCGAACTCTAAACTCTTAACTCTATATTTTAAGGAGATGTGGCCAAGAGGTTGAAGGCGGCGGTCTCGAACCCCGCACCAAAATTGGAAGGATGGCCGAGAGGTTGAAGGCGGCGGTCTCGAAAACCGTTATCCCATTAGGGATCGCAGGTTCGAATCCTGCTCCTTCCGCCACTAAAATCAGTGAATAGTGAACAGTGATCAGTTGTTAGTATTTAAAGAATTTAACTGAAAACTATTCACTAATAACTGTTCACTGTAGTAAAGGGAGAGGTGTCCGAGAGGCCGAAGGAGCACGACTGGAAATCGTGTAGGGGCTTTAAAAGGTTCCTCGTGGGTTCAAATCCCACCCTCTCCGCCATTTAAAAGACAGTTGATAGGTATCAGTGAATACTGGATAGTTTTAAAAAATTGCAACTAACGACTAAATACTAATTACTGTTCACTGTTTTTCTGCAGCCGGGGACGTTGGGTCCTGTGCAGTGGAATCTGCAAACCCCGCCAGATCCGGAAGGAAGCAACGGTAAGCAGGAAATTCCGGGTGCCGCAGGTTAACCTGTCAAACCCCGGTTGCAAAAAGAGAGTAGAGCGTAAAGTTAGGAGTTGAGAGTTCGGAGTTAAGAGGGGAAGACAAGACTTACTTTAACTTTTAACGAGATTAACTATAAACTTATAAGTTATGAGCTATCTTGTTCTTGCAAGAAAGTGGAGACCCCAGGGTTTCGATGAGGTAGTGGGACAGAAAAATGTAACCCAGACCCTGAAGAACGCTATTATTACCAAAAGATTGGCACATGCCTTTATATTCTCAGGACCAAGAGGGGTTGGTAAGACTACTACTGCGAGGGTCTTGGCTAAGGCAATAAACTGTGAGAAGGGGCCAACTCCTGAACCCTGCGGAGAGTGTTATTCCTGTAAAGAGATCACAGATGGGAATTCGATGGATGTAATCGAAATAGATGGTGCATCGAATACAAGCGTTGAAGATGTGAGAGAACTGAGAGAGAATGTTAAATATGCCCCTTCAAAGGGAATGGCAAAGATATATATCATAGATGAGGTTCATATGCTCTCCATGTCTGCATTTAATGCCCTTCTTAAGACTCTCGAGGAGCCTCCTTCCCATGTGGTATTTATCTTTGCAACAACTGAGCCTCATAAAATACCAGCCACTTTTTTTTCAAGGTGTCAGCACTTCGATTTTCGTAGAATCCCTCAACAGGAGATTGTGGACAGACTGAGGAAGGTAACAAAGGAGGAAGGAATTTTTATTACAGATAAGGGGTTTTCATTAATAGGCAGGGCGGCGGAGGGAAGTCTGAGGGATGCCTTAAGCCTTCTGGATCAGGTTGTCGCCTTTGGAGGCAACGAGGTAAGGGATGAAGATCTGATAACTATCCTTGGAATAGCAGACCAGGATATTTTAAGGAACTTCTCAAAGGCGATTCTCTCGAAGGAACCCGGGAAGGCGATAGCGCTCTTAGATGATCTGGTAGCAAAGGGTCAGGATCTCAGGCAGTTTTCAAAGGATATGACAGAACATGTAAGGAACCTTATTATGGTAAAGATAGCTGAGAAGCCAGATGCGTTAATTGATCTACCAGAGGAAGATATTGCCGAGATGAAACAGGAAGTAACAGATGTTCCCTTAGAACCCCTGGAACTCCTTTTCAATTTATTCTTAAGACTTGAGGGAGATATCCGCACAAGCACCAATCCAAGATTTCTTTTAGAAATGGCCCTCGTGAAGGCATCACAGATTAAAGCTATATTATCCATCGATAGAATTATCAAGAAGATTTCTGATATTGAGGCAGGCCTCGGAGGGGTAGCTGAGATTATAGAGACAAAAGACCAGAAACCAGAGACAAACAATGACTCGTTACATAGAGTAGAAACCCCGATAGAAACATCAGCAGGGTCCCAGATAGATGGTAAGGAGAAGTGGGAGAAAATAGTTGAATCCGTAAAGAAGCAAAATCAACCACTTGGTTCCAAGCTGGAAAAGGCTGTCTTTGTTGGATTTGATGATGACAAATTAACTATAGGTTTTAATGGTGGTGCAACGATATTTATTGATTCTGTAAAGAAGGCGATGAAGAAGATCACAGAGACCGCTGCAGATATATGTCACAGAGAGGTTAAGATAAATATTCTTTCTATGGAGGGGAATAATTTAACCAAAGTCCGCATGAAGAATAAGGATATAAGAGAAGAGGCCCTTCAGGATCCACTTCTTAGAAAAACCCTTGATATCTTTGAGGGGAAACTGGTAGATGTGAAACCTATAGAAGGTCTTGAAGAAAAGGATGGAGGATAAGATGTCTAAGAAAATGTTGGGAGATATAATGAAGCAGGCGCAGATGCTTCAAGAACAGATGGCAAAGGTTCAGGAGGAAGCAGGGGCTAAAACAGTAGAGGCTGCTTCAGGTGGAGGCATGGTAAGTGTTGTGGCTAATGGTCGTGGAGAAATCATTTCTATTAAGATAGAGTCAGAGGTAGTAAATCCTCAAGATATAGAGATGCTTCAGGATTTAATTATTGCAGCTGTTAACGAGGCGTTGAAGAAGTCACAGGAGATGATGAAGGAAGAAATGGGAAGGTTAACAGGAGGGCTCAGAATACCAGGGCTTTTTTAATTTTTAGTTTCGTTAGTAAAATGAGAGGGTAATTAATGAATTCAGATGGTGTACTGAAAAGGGTTATACAGGAGCTCACAAGACTTCCGGGCATTGGACAGAAGACAGCCCAGCGATTAGCCTTTTTCATCCTCGGAATGCCTGCTGAGGAGGCAAAGTCGATTGCCCATGCAATTATAGATCTTAAGGATAAAGGGAGGTACTGCTCCAACTGCAATAATATTACAGAAGATGAGATTTGTGAAATATGTAAGGATAGCAGAAGAGACCAGAAGAAGATATGTGTTGTGGAAGAACCAAGCGATCTTTACGCCATAGAGAGGACGAAGCAATATCAGGGGCTCTATCATGTTCTCCTCGGAGCACTTTCTCCTTTAGACGGTATAGGGCCTGAAGATATAAGGGTTAAAGAACTCCTCCACCGTATAGAAAAAGAGGGTGTTGAGGAAGTAATTATTGCAACAAATCCAAATACAAAAGGTGAGGCTACAGCCTTATACATCTCAAGGATAATAAGGCCGCTGGGAATAAAGGTCACGAGACTTGCCTATGGACTACCCATGGGGGGAGACCTTGAGTTTGCTGATGAGGTTACACTAACAAAGGCCCTTGAAGGTAGAAGAGAGATATAATAAAAATCCTTGCCAAAGATAACTGCCTTGTGTTAACTTCAAATTAAGAATCATATAAAGAGCGTTGAAAAAGTTTCTCTTTAAGTTGAGAAAGAGGAATTATTTTTATTACTACCCTGTGATTTTAATTCATCTCATTCCCCGGTAGCTCAGTCGGTACCTGCCTGCCGGCAGGCAGGGAGCGGGTGGCTGTTAAGATGAATTATTTCGTATACATACTGAGAAGCCTAAAAGATGGTAGTATTTACGTGGGAATTTCAAAAGACCCTGAACAGAGATTACAAAACCATAATTATGGCGATTCTAAATATACGAAAGGGCATAGGCCGTATGAATTAATCTATAAAGAAAAGTTTATAGATAGGGTATCTGCAAGAAAAAGGGAAAAATATTTAAAATCTGGCACAGGAAGAGAATTTATTAATAAGACATTCCCCGGTAGCTCAGCAGGTAGAGCAGGTGGCTGTTAACCACCCTGTCGCTGGTTCGAGTCCGGCCCGGGGAGCCAGCCCGTAAAATCCCTTCGGGATCACGGGCTGACACGTGACGAGCGTTGCGAGTTTTACGTGTCAGTTTCTAAATTCCAAGGGAATGACATAGAGGACGTAAATCATATACGTCCCAAATATTATGCCTCACAATTGATGTGAGACATTTTTATAATAAACGCTATGTATTACGTTTACATCCTACATAGTCAAAAAGATGGAAAGCTATATACCGGCTATACCAATAATATCAATCGGCGGATAGCAGAACATAATGAAGGTAAAGTTGAATCCACAAAGAATCGCCGTCCTCTTAGGCTCATATATTACGAAGCTTACCTTGAAAAAGCTGATGCTGAAAATAGAGAAATATTTTTAAAAAGTGGTTCTGGTAAAAGGTATATCAAAAAGCAGTTGTGTATATATTTTGAGAAAAACGCTTTGATTTAACCGTTCTATTTTACGATCAACATTTGATTCGGCTTACCCTTCCCTTCACTCAGGGCTTCCATCCTCCTTCTCCCGAATTCCGATAAATCGGGATTTTCGGGAAACCGAGCAAACATTATTTATATTTTTAAATGGGGGCGTCGCAGAAATTCTTTTAGTATAGTTACATCTGCCCATTCTTATAGAAATTAAATAATTCCATATTCTTTACACTTATTAATTGCGTAATCCTTGTTTTTACAGTTTTCCAATATGTCATAGTTATTTTTCAGGGCGCTGATTCTATTTAGTGAAATACTTTTTTGTGATAAGCGCTCAACTACAATTGTTGGGACAAAAAATAGTTCGAATGAATCTTTGCCGATTGAATGTAAGCCGATAATTACATCTGAGGTTTTTGGTGATTGAGTATATTCCTTCACGCCAGACTTATAGTATCTATCTACGCCGCCTCTCGTGCCTCCTGTAAACTTACGCTTGTTCTTGCCGTTTTGACTTGAGCTCTGATAATGTCTTCCCTGCCTTTATTTGAAAGTAAACAAATAATCTTTTTCAATAGAAAAGTTTTCGCATAACCTTTCTAATTCATCAACAAACTTTTCACTT
>JACRGW010000007.1 GCA_016212195.1 Nitrospirota bacterium | reverse complement strand
GCAGACAGCAGACATCAGACATCAGACATCAGACATTTGATTATATAGTTCCACCATCTATAGCAAAAGACAAAGAGGCTCTTGAGGCCTTTGAAAATTTTATTGTTGAGGCACAGAAGACTTATGACTTTATTGTAGAGAGACTGGATAGAAAGGGTATTAAAGGGGAGTCTGCATTCCAGGATGCGAGATTTGTACTTCCTAATGCCGCTGAGACAAAGATAATGGTTACGATGAATGCGAGGGAACTACTCCATTTCTTACGCCAGAGGTGCTGTGAAAGGGCCCAATGGGAAATCAGGGAAATGGCCTTCGAGATGTATAAGCTCGTAAAGAAGGTAGCACCTACCATATTTGAAAAGGCAGGACCTGCCTGCCTCTATGGCCCATGTACTGAAGGGGAGATGTATTGCGGGAAGTTAAAAGAAGTAAGAGAAAAGTTCGGAGTTAAGCGTTCGGAGTAAAACTATGGCCTACGTAATTGCCTTTGCAGGAAAAGGTGGAACAGGGAAAACTACCCTCTCCGGACTTACAATAAGGTATCTGAAGGAAAGGAGAAAAGGCCCTATCCTTGCAGTGGATGCGGATGCAAACAGCAATCTGAATGAGGTCCTCGGTCTTAAGGTCTATGCAACTGTAGGTGGTCTGAGGGAGCAGTCCCTCGCAACTGTGAGGGCAGGAGATAGACCTGGTGGGATGTCTATGGATGAGCTTTTCGATTATCAGGTACAACAATGCCTCATAGAAGCAAAGGGTTTTGATCTCCTTGTGATGGGAAGGCCTGAAGGCCCTGGCTGTTACTGCGCAGCAAACAATATTATAAGGAAATATACAGATAAGATGTCTGAGGACTATCCCTATGTTGTGATGGACAATGAGGCAGGGTTGGAGCACCTTAGCAGAAGAACGACCCATGATGTTGACCGCCTCATTATTGTGAGCGATCCTACAGTGAGGGGGATAATTACAGCAAAGAGGATAATAGAGCTTGTGAAGGAACTTAGCCTCAAGGTAAAGAGTTCTGCCCTGATTATTAACAGAATAGGTAACGAATCAGAGGAAGATCTTAAAAAAGTAGCCTCTGATCAGGGACTGAATATAACCGGTTTTATCCCTTCTGATGAAAAGGTCTTCGAGTATGATATAGCCGGAATTCCCCTTATAAACCTTCCGCCAGAGGCGAGGTCACTCAAGGCCCTCTATAGTATCCTCGATAGTTTAAAGATACCTTGATTCAGTTCATAGTTATTAGTTCGGAGATTTTTTACTCATAACTCTGAACTCATAACTCCAAACTGAATTATGCATAAGATCTCAATAATAGGTGCGGGAGTCGTTGGAACGGCGATGGGGTATCTGCTTAAGAGAAACAGATACAGCATTGTTGGCATAGCCAGTAGAAAAAAGGAATCAGTAAAGAAGGCGGTGGAATTCATCGGAGACGGGGAGGCATCAACAGACCCTGTCGCTACTGCTAAGAAGGCAGATATAGTCTTTATAACAACCCCTGATAGTGCAATTGAAGAGGTTTGTAAAAGGGTTTCTTCAGAGGGAGGATTCAAAAAAGGAACTTTTGTCTTTCATATGAGCGGTGCCTTATCGTCAGAAATACTAAGTTCTGCAAGAATGGAAGGAGCAAAGGTCGGGTCTATACATCCCCTCCAGAGTCTGGCGGATGTTGATGAGGCAGTGAAGAACATACCAGGCTCTTATTTCTGTGTTGAAGGGGATGAGGATGCTGTTGTAATGGCAAAAGAAATAGTCAGCGCCCTTGGTGGGAAGGAGATAACAATAGGAGCAGAGAGAAAAACGCTATATCATGCAGGGGCATCTGTTGCATCGAACTTTTTTGTTGCAACCATAAGATTCGGACTGGAACTATTAGAGGCAGCAGGCATCAAAAGGGAAGATTCCCTAAAGGCACTCATGCCTTTAATCAAAGGGACAGTAGAAAATATCGAGAACCTCGGTATTCCCAAAGCCCTTACAGGTCCTATATCGAGGGGAGATACTGGAATTATCGAAGATCATTTGAAAGCTATTAAGAGAGGAAGAGCTGAAAGAGTTGGCTTATATACTGAACTCGGCAGGTATACTGTAAAAGTGGCGGTCGAAAAAGGTACCCTGAAGGAAGCAGATGCTGAGAAAATACTCTCATTGTTCGATAAATATGACAAATGTCATAGAAGAAAGGAGACGAGTTATGCTCATAATAGGTGAGAGAATAAGTATAATTGCAAAACGGGTAAGAGAGGCGATGAATAAAAGGGATCCAAAACCGATCCAGGAGCTTGCACAGGCCCAGTGGAAGGCAGGGGCACATATGATTGAAGCTAATATAGGCCCTGCAGAAGAAGGGGGGGAGGATTTAATACAGTGGATGGTAACAACAATCCAGGGAGCTGTTCCTATACCCATCTGTCTTGATACGACTAACTATAATGCTATTGAGGCAGGGCTCAAGGTCCACAATAATGAATGGGGGAGGCCCTTGATTAATTCTACATCAAATGATCCTGAAAGATTTTCTATGCTTGAACTCGCTGCAAAATATAATTCCCAGATAATAGGCCTTACAGTAGGAAAAGGAGGCCTTCCTGCCGATGCTGAAGAAAGGTCAGCCATAGCAGCAGAGATAATGGCGAGGGCAATGGAATACGGTGTTCCTCTCGAAGACCTTTTCCTCGACCCACTTGTACTCCAGATGGCCACATCACAGGATCACGCCCTTAAGGTTATAAAAGCCATAAGGATGTTTCAGGAACTGAATGACCCCCCTATGAAGACAGTCGTCGGGTTAAGTAATATTTCGAATGGATGCCCAAAAGACTTAAGACCTATTTTGAATAAATATTATCTTACATTATTAATTTATGAGGGACTTACTGCAGCAATAGCAGACCCCCATGAAGTGACCGAGACAGCAAAAACCATTGACGTGATAATGGGTAAAACCCTTTATGCCCATTCCTATTTAGAAATGTAATAAGGAGATTTAAAATTTTAGTTTTACAATTTAGAATTTAAAACTTATAATTTCCTTTCTTATTTACTGCTGGGATGATTTAGATTTATGGAGGATAAAAATGTCATATGTAGTACCTAAAGAAACTTATACTGGTAAGGTCTATACATTGCAGTTCGGTTCTGGTAATAAGACTATCACTGTCGGAGGGGAGAACGCCCTGCCCTTCCTTACCTTCGAAGGTGTTATACCTCATAAACCTGCTATCGCTATTGAGATCCAGGACACTACGCCTGCAGATTGGCCTGAGACCCTACAGAAGGTCTTTGAAGGTGTGAGTGGTGATCCGATTGGATGGGCAAAATACTGTCAGGATACCCTGAAGGCAGAGGCAATTGTACTGAGGCTTATAAGTACACATCCTGACAGAGAAAACAGAAGTCCTGAAGAGGCAGCAAAGATAGTCAGGGAAATCCTTAATGCAATCGAAGTCCCTTTGATTATCCTTGGCAGCAATCATGTGGAAAAGGATTCCCAGGTTCTTGTATCTGTTGCAGAGGTCGCAAAGGGCAAAAACTCTGTTATCGGAAAGGCCCAGGAAGGAAACTATAAGACAATAGCTGCTGCAGCCATGGCAAATGACCTTAAACTTATTGCAATGTCAGAACTCGATATTAACCTCTGCAAACAGCTTAATATACTTCTTAGCCAGCTCGGTTTCGATAAGGAAAAGATACTCACAGATCCCATGTGCTCTGCCCTTGGATACGGCCTTGAATATACATACTCTGTCATGGAGAGGATAAGGGCTGCTGCACTTACTCAAAATGACCCTACCATGCAGCCACCTATAATTGCAGATATCGGCATGTATGTATGGAAAATAAAGGAGACAGTTGCATCCGAACAGGAACTTCCCCATTGGGGTTCAACTGCTGAGAGAGGGATAGCTTGGGAGGTTATTACAGCAGTGAGTATGATAATGGCTGGTGCAGAACTTCTTATTATGAGACATCCAAGAGCGGTGGATACAGTGAAAAAGGTGATCGGGGAACTTGTTTGACGAATGCGTGATAAGTCAAAACAGATTACGCATTACGATGACTAACGAAGGATTGAGATGGCTTTAACTGGTGTTGAGATATTTAAGCTTCTTCCAAAGACAAACTGCAAAAAGTGCGGATTCCCTACATGTCTTGCCTTTGCGATGAAACTCGCCCAGAGACAGGCAAG
>JACRGW010000042.1 GCA_016212195.1 Nitrospirota bacterium | reverse complement strand
TGCGTCTTTAATCTGGCCGAGTATCTGCGGTTCTCCTAAGACCATCGAATCCAGGCTTGATGCAACCCTGAAGACATGCCTTACTGCGTCCTCCTTCTTATATGTATATAGGATTAATTCCAGTTTTTCGAGCGGAACATCATGGAAGGCTGACAGGAAGGTCTTTATCCTCCTTTCACCATCAGCAGGATCAGAGATAACACAATAGACCTCAACCCTGTTACAGGTTGAAAGGATAATCCCCTCCCTTATCTCTTCGATTGAGAGTAATTCCTTCAGACCCTCTGCAAGCTTCTCTCCGGGGAAGGCAAGCCTCTCCCTCATCTCGATATCGGCAGTTCTGTGACTAAGACCAACTACTATAATGCTCATTCGAATATATGGATACCTTTAATAAGGAACCTGATCCCGAAGAATGTGAAAAGAACAGAGGCAAAACCGATAATAGAAAGTATCGCCGCCTTCTTTCCCCTCCAACCGGAGACAAATCTTACATGGAATACAAGGGCATATAAAAACCATGTGATTAGTGACCAGACTTCTTTCGGGTCCCACCTCCAGTAACTTCCCCAGGTCTTCTCTGCCCATAATGCACCCGAGATTATTGCAAGGGTCAGGAATGGAAATCCTAAGGTTATAAGTCTGTAATTTACCTCATCGAGGATCTGCAGGCTCGGTAGCCTTTCGAAGAGACCACCAGGGTGTCTGGACTTCACATATTTTTCCTGTATCAGATACATAATCCCGACACCTGAGGCAAGTGCAAAGGCTGCATTACCGAGAAAGACAAAAACCGTATGTATTCCAAGCCAGTAACTCCGTAGTAGAGGGTTCAGGGGTTTTATCTCGGAGGGAAGGGCGGAAGAAGAGAGAAGGAGTACGAGCACAAAGGGGAGTATAAAGGAACCCAGAAGGCCTATCCTGTATCTATATTCGAGAAACAAGAAGAGAAGTACGATACACCAGCTGAAGAAAGATGTCGCCTCATAGAAGTTCGTTATGGGGAGATGGGATAACTCATAGAATCTTATTAGAATACTCAGGGTATGTGTAAAAAAACCGAATGCTGTAAAGGCGAGAGAGCCTTTGAAAAGTATTCCTTGCCGTCTGAAAATATAGACTATAGAAAGGGATGTTGAAATAAAATATAAACTTAGAGTTATCCAGTAAAAGGTGATATCCATCAGAAGCACCCAAGTTCGCAGGCAACGATCTTAATCTTGAGTTCGTTAGTCAATCTTCCTATCTCTGACAGGGGAATACCGAATCTCTCCGATAGCTCTCTTGCCTTTGTACAGGAAATCTGATTGTCAGGTGAGACATCCCTTATCGCCTCAATCAGTGCCTTATCCACAGGTAAGCTCCATCACCATTTTCTTCTTTACCATATCGAAAAAACCTTTCTCTATCTCACCTTTTGACAGATCACTCAAAAATACATCTACTGAAGGATTTATACCTTTGATTTCCTTCTTCAATATTTCAAGGTCATCCGATTGCGTATTTATTACTACGAGATCTGCCCTTTCGAGTGCCTTTCTTCCGCTCGGTTTTAACTCTGTCAGATCATCTTTTATTATAAATATCACAAGGTCTGGATCTATAAAGTCCAGAGGACTGTTACCTTCAATTATCACACCACCTGTATTTCCTATCATTGACAGGGCCTGTGTAAGGCATTCTTTGAGATCATTATAGGTTGATTTTACCCATATAACCTTATCGGCACCGCTGTCTTTAAGGATACAGGAATCTTTCCCTTTTTCAGAGATGACTTCTTCATCCATAGTTATGGAGGTAAAGAGTTCTGTCTTTGTAACCTTTATGGCGGAGAAACCCTTGATTTCTCTTAATAGAAGGGCAGCGAGAGAGGTCTTCCCTACTCCACTATGTGCCCCGGTAATCGATACAAGCTTCATTGTTGTAATTATAATAGGTTCAGAGGTTTAATTGCAATCGTTTTTCCCTACAATGACAATTCATTTCCCTTCCTTTTTAGGCCTTAAATATTTTAGATATCAACATTGTATTTTCGAACTTGAAGTGCACAAAAGTTTATGATATAATTGTGCATAAACAATTCACATTAAGGAGGGTTAAATGCGTTCAACAGTAACTATAGAAAAAGAAAAATTAGACAAGCTTCTAAAGGAGACGAAAAGCAGGAGCAAGGCATCTGCTGTAAAGGTAGCCATCGATGAATATCTGAGAAGAAAGAAGATCGAAAAGATAAAATCAATGAAAGGTAAATTAGAATTTACAATGACCGCTGACGAGATAAGGCATCGTGAGAGGTGAGAGAGTCTTAATAGATACCTCAGTCTGGATAGCCTATTTCAGAGACAGAGATAACCGGTTTGCTGAAAAAGTAGATGAGGTCTTAACCTTTTCGGAAGTTTATATACCGAATGTTGTAATTGCCGAGCTTATCCAAGGTGCAAAATCCGAGAAAGAAATTTCGGTCATTGAAGAATTTATTGATGCATTCAATATCATCGACCAGACAGAAAATACGTGGTTAAATGCAGGAAGGCTTTCATTTTCTGTTAAAAGAAAAGGAATTACGATTAATATAATTGATTGCTATATTGCTACAATAGCCAATGAACACAAATGCAAGATATTTTCATTGGATGAGCATTTCAAAGTCATAAAGAGATTTTTAAGACTTGAATTGTTATTGTAGCCCTATGAACCTTCCCTGTTTTCCTTGACATAAGAATAAAACAGGTGATAAAATGAGTTACCTTTATGGAGGTCGGGGCTGTTTAAAAGGGGAATTATCTTCATTGCAACAGTAAGTTATATTGGCTATTTCCCAGTAGCCCCTGGAACAGCAGGCAGCCTTGTAGGTTTCTTAATTTTCTGGATAGCTGACCTCACACCCCTCACATTCTCTTTCGTCATCCTCATTCTCTTTCCACTCGGAGTGTATATATCGGAAGAGGCGGAAAAGATATTCTGGAGGAAAGACGCCTCCCAGATAGTTTTTGATGAGGTAGTTGGTGCATTTATTTCTGTATTTCTTCTTCCAAAGAAGATCGAATACATTATACTGGCTTTCTTCATCTTCAGATTTTTTGACATAGTAAAACCCTACCCAATCAGGAAAATTGATGAGAAGGTCAAAGGGGGATTTGGCGTGATGCTCGATGATGTGATTGCTGCTGTCTATACAAACCTCACCCTTCAGGCAATGAGGTTTTTCTATGAAGTCCGATGATCAGAGGGGCAGAAATAATAGCAACAGGATCTGAGCTACTATCCGGAATACAGGAGACCAACTCCGCCTTTCTTGCCGAA
This sequence comes from Nitrospirota bacterium, assembly GCA_016212195.1. GTDB lineage: Bacteria > Nitrospirota > Thermodesulfovibrionia > JACRGW01 > JACRGW01 > JACRGW01. Next base: position 7,475 of record JACRGW010000042.1, on the reverse strand, counting down.
AGACTGATGCTTTCAGGAATCAATCTTAAATCGATAACCATAGTTGGTGATATAGAAGAAGAGATATCCAATACCCTTAAAAATGCCCTGGAACGCTCAGACATTATTATAATTATGGGTGGACTTGGTCCTACAGAGGATGACATTACAAGAAAGACCATTGCGAAAGTATTGGGTAAGAGGCTTATCCTCGCGGAAGAAATACTCGAAAGGATCAAGACATACTTTATGGATAGAGATCGTGAGATGCCAAAGAGCCATCAGAGACAGGCGTTGATACCTTTCGGAGCAAAGGTGATAGAGAACAGGACTGGGACTGCTCCGGGTTTCCTCATCGAACACAAGAACAGTATTGTCATATCACTTCCAGGTCCTCCCAAAGAAATGAGGCCAATGTTTCTCTCCATAGAGCCAATGCTGAAGGATAGATATAGAAGTAAAGAGATCAGAAGATTAAAGGTTATACAGACCTGTGGTTTACAAGAATCACTGATTAACGAAAAATTGAAGGATCTGTTGATCCAGATGGATAATAGTATGGAAATAGGTATGGCTTCGACAGAGTTCGGGATTAATATAAGGATTATGGGGTCTGGTCAGAAAGAAGAAGGTATCCTTGACTCCATGAGGTTGGTCGAGAAGAAGATAAGGGATAGACTTGGAGATTATGTCTACGGGACAGGTGAAGAGTCTTTAGAAAGAATTATCGGAAAACTTCTTAAGGAAAAAGGAATCAGTATTTCTATTGCCGAATCCTGTACTGGTGGTCTTATTACCCACAGGATTACAAATATCTCCGGAAGCTCGAAATATTTTGAAAGAGGGGTTGTATGCTATAGCAATAAATCAAAGGTGGAAATACTTGATGTCCCTGCAGGTCTTATAAAAGAACATGGTAGCGTCAGTAAGGAGGTAGCGATTGCCATGGCAGAGGGTATCCGTAGGATGAGCAGGACAGAACTCGGCCTCTCATCTACAGGTATCGCTGGACCTACAGGTGGCAGTGCTGGAAAACCTATAGGGCTTGTATATATTGCCCTCGCAAGTCCAGGGATAACAAACTGTAAGGAATACAGGTTCATAAGCGACAGAGAAGGGATAAAGATACAGACCTCACAGATGGCACTTGATATGTTGAGGAGGTATCTGATAAACTTGTGAATAAGATCCGTTCATTTATAGCTATAGAGATACCCGATGGGATAAAAAAAGATCTCTTTGAGATTCAGGAAAGACTCAAAAAGGCTGGAGCTGATATTGGCTGGACAAGACCCGAGGGAATACACTTTACGCTCAAGTTTTTAGGAGAAATCGAAGAGGAGAAATTGGTAAATATCCAGAAGGCGATCGAGCATGCCACGAAAGAAATCCCAGACTGTATACTCTGGGTAGGTGGAATAGGGGTCTTTCCAAATACCAAATCTCCGAGGGTTATATGGATAGGTATAAAAGGTGAAGGGGAGAACCTCAAAACCCTTCAGGAGTCGATAGAAAGGGAAACAGAAAAAATTGGATTTAAGAGGGAAGGGAGGAATTTCACCCCGCATCTTACACTCGGGAGGGTACGGTCTCAAAAAAACAGGGATGCCTTTACAAAATACCTGGAAGAATTTGAAAAGATAGAACTCGGGTCGTTTAATATAAAAGAGGTCTCACTCATGAAGAGTGAGTTAAGACCGAAAGGTGCTGTATATACACAGTTGTGGAAGGCAACCCTGAAATGAACATTCTAATTCTGTCATTCCCGTGTAAACGGGAATCCAGACGTTGTTCACGCATAAGCTGGAAACTATCACATCTGTATACTGGATTCCTGCTGGAGTTTATCCCGTACTATATACGGGGCAGGAATGACAAAGGAATTAATAGTTACATAATCATTAAGAAGAAAGGAGAAGATGATGGCTGAAAAGGAAAAGGAGAAAGAAAGGGATAAAGAGAAAGAAAATAAAGTGAAAGCCCTTGATCTCGCTATAAACCAGATAGAAAGACAGTTTGGGAAAGGTTCTATCATGAGATTGGGGGCTGAGGAAGTAATCCAGGACATACCAGCAATATCAACCGGCTCTTTAGGACTTGATATGGCCTTAGGTGTTGGCGGGCTACCGAGAGGAAGGGTTGTAGAAATATTCGGACCAGAGGCGTCGGGGAAGACGACCCTTTCCCTGCATGCGATAGCCGAAGCCCAGAAGGCAGGTGGAATGGCAGCCTTCATTGATGCTGAGCATGCCCTTGATGTTAATTATGCAAGGATGCTTGGTGTAACAACTGATGACCTATTAATCTCACAGCCCGATACAGGTGAACAGGCATTGGAGGTGGCTGAGGCACTGGTAAGGAGTGGTGCGATTGATGTAATCGTAATAGACTCAGTAGCTGCCCTTGTTCCTAAAGCGGAGCTGGAAGGAGAGATGGGAGATTCCCTTCCAGGGCTTCAGGCAAGACTTATGTCTCAGGCATTGAGGAAACTTACAGCCGTTATATCTAAGTCATTGACGACTGTAATATTTATAAATCAGATTAGGATGAAGATAGGAGTGATGTTTGGTAACCCTGAGACAACTGCCGGTGGAAATGCACTAAAATTTTATTCCACTGTCCGTTTAGACATAAGAAAGATCGATTCAATAAAGGATGGTCAGAATATTATCGGGAACAGAGTCAGGGTGAAGGTTGTAAAAAATAAAGTGGCGCCTCCATTTAAACAAGCAGAATTTGATATAATATTCGATGAAGGTATCTCAAGACTTGGAGAGGTTGTGGACATTGGAGTAGAGAATAAGGTTTTGGATAAAAGTGGGGCATGGTTTTCTTACAATGGAACGAGGATTGGACAGGGAAGGGAAAATGTAAAGGAGTATTTAAAAAATAATCCCCAGGTCTATAAGGAAATCTATGATAAGACTCGTAAGAGCTATAACATTTAGATTCGAGGTAAAGTCTGAGGTCTCAATAAAAACAATACCCCGTAAGTACGATGAATATTAACGAACTATTAAAGATAGCGACAGAGAAACGGGCATCAGACCTCCATATAAAGGTGGGAAATCACCCTGTAATGAGGATAGACGGGGTGCTCATCCCTATGGTAGAGCAAAAACGGTTTACTCAGGAGGATCTGACCTCTGTAGCCTTCGGAATTATGAGTGATTCTCAGAAGGAAAGATTTAAAGAAAAGAATGAGATCGACTTCGCTTATAGTGTATCCGGGCTTGGCCGCTTCAGGGTGAATGTCTTCCAGCAAAGAGGAACTATAAGGGTGGTTTTTAGAACCATTCCCGTTAAGATAAAGACATTTGAAGAGTTATATCTTCCTGAAGTTCTGAAAAGGATATCCCTAGAACCGAGAGGCCTTATTCTTGTCACCGGCACCACAGGAAGCGGAAAGACCACAACCCTTGCAACCATGATTGATTACATAAATACCAATAAGACAAACCATATCATAACGATTGAGGATCCGATTGAGTTCCTCCACAACGATAAGGAAAGCATCATTAGCCAAAGAGAGATAGGTGCTGATACTGAAGATTTCTCAGGGGCGTTAAGATCGGCTTTGAGGCAGGACCCTGATGTAATCCTTGTAGGTGAGATGAGGGACTTCGAGACTATCCAGACAGCACTTGTTGCTGCTGAAACAGGTCACCTTGTTCTCTCAACCTTGCATACAATAGATGCAGCAGAAACTGTGAACAGGATAATAGCCGTCTTCCCTCCGTACCAGCAGAAACAGATAAGGCTGCAGCTCGCATCTGTTCTGAAGGGGATCATATCTATGAGGCTAATACCTAAGGCGGATGGTATAGGGAGAGTTCCAGCGATTGAGGTTCTTGTTGCTACTGCTACTGTTAAGGAATGCATAATAGATCCAGACAAGACGAGACTTATCTTTGATGTTATAGCAGCCGGGCACTCACAATATGGGATGCAGACCTTCGACCAATCCTTAATGAATCTTTATAAAGATGGCTTTATAACATACGAAGAGGCATTGAGGAATAGCAGTAACCCCGATGACTTTGCACTGAAGATTAAAGGGATTTTATCAACCAGCGATATAACCTGGGGAGAGAATAATAAGGAAGTTAAGAAGGAAGATATTAAGATCGATAGGTTCGGGTTATAGTGAGTTGAGTAATTAAAGTGGACCATGGAAAGTCTGAGGATTTTAGCAGGGCACTGGAGGCTGCTTACAGGCTTCTTGCTTACAAACAGAGGAGCCGTAAGGAATTAATATCGAGGCTTCAAAGAAAGGGTTTCCCTGAAGAAATAATCGAAGAGGTAGCAAGAAAATTAGAGACACAGAAATATTTAGATGACGAGGCTTATGGACATACACTTGCAAGATCGCTCATACAGAGGAAGTTCTTGGGGAGAGGTGCGGTGAGGGCAGAGCTCTTAAAAAAGGGATTAGATATTGAGGTTGTCAAAAAGATTACAGAAGAATCATATATTGAGTTGGATGAAGGGGATCTTGCTATTCAGGCATTAGAAAAGAAATGGAAAACTTTGAAGGGAAGGCCTTTAGAGGTGGCTAAAAGAAGGGCATCGGATTATTTAAGGAGAAAGGGATTCTCCTTGAGTGTGATAAGAAAAATTTTGGTTGATAAATTCGAGATATAAATATCCGCTATCTGTAAGGAGGTGTCATGAGAAAAGGATTTATTTTAATAAGTCTATTATTCTTAGTTCTTTCAGGCTGTGCAACAAGTGTTAAATATACCCTGGAAGAGATAAAGGACTATCCAGAGCCAATCCAGACGAGTATTAAGAAGGGTGAGGTTTTGATTGGTATGACCCCTGCACAAGTAAGATATGCCTGGGGTTCGCCAGACAAGGTAAGCACATCCTATGAAGGAGGAAAACACAAGGAACTCTGGATATATACATCGTTCCTGGGACTTTCCAAAGATACCTATCTATTCTTTGAGGATGGGAAATTAATCTTCTGGACAAAGTTATAATCAAAAAGGTCAAGTGTTAAAAAATTCAGAAATCCTTTCTATTTCTTGACCACTTGAATTCTGGATCCTTCGGATTGTAAAAATGGATATGACTTCCAATGAACTGAGAAAGACCTTTCTAAAATATTTTGAAGAAAGAGACCACAGGATTCTGCCAAGCTCTCCACTGATTCCCAAGAGTGATCCAACTCTTCTCTTCACTAACGCAGGAATGGTTCAGTTTAAAGGGATATTCCTGGGAGAAGAGAAGGTGAATTTCACCCGTGCGGCGACCATCCAGAAATGCCTCAGGGCTGGGGGGAAACAGAGCGACCTCGAGAGGGTAGGTAAGACTGCCAGGCATCATACATTCTTCGAGATGCTCGGTAATTTCTCTTTTGGTGATTATTTCAAGGATAAGGCAATCTTTATGGCCTGGGAATTCCTTGCAGAAGTAATTGGTCTTCCGAAGGAACGACTCTGGGTGTCCGTTTTCAGAGAAGACAATGAGACAGCAACTCTCTGGAGGGATAAGATTGGTCTCCCCGAGGAGAGGATTGTACGACTCGGGGAAGAGGCTAACTTCTGGAGGATGGGTGATACAGGCCCATGCGGCCCCTGCTCGGAGATTATCATAGATCAGGGTCCTGAGGTTGGATGTAAGAAACCTTCCTGTGCTGTTGGTTGTGATTGCGACCGCTATCTGGAGATATGGAACCTTGTCTTCATGCAGTTTAACAGAGACGGAAAAGGGGTCCTAACACCTTTACCTAAACCGAGTATAGATACAGGTATGGGACTTGAAAGGTTAGCCGCTGTTACTCAGGGAAAACTTACAAACTTCGAAAGTGACCTATTCCTTCCGATTATAAGGGCAGTATCTGATATCTCAGGTGTTGCCTATAGCTCTAAACTCCAGACTCCAGACTCAAGACTCCAGACTTTAGACTTTAGTTTAAAGGTGATCGCTGATCATATTAGGGCTATAACCTTTCTACTTTCTGAGGGCGTTCTTCCTTCTAATGAAGGAAGGGGCTATGTACTGAGAAGAATAATAAGAAGGGCAGCACGTCACGGAAGTCTCCTGGGTATAGAAGGGCCTTTCCTTTACAGACTTGTAGATTCTGTTGTGAGTGTTATGGGTCAGGCTTATCCTGAGATTATAGACAGAGAGGACTATATAGAAAGATTTACAGCGGTTGAAGAGGAGCGATTCTCAGGTACCCTCGAGATAGGACTGCGGATCCTGAGGGAGATAATAGATAAGGCAAAAGAGACAAAGGCTTCAAAAATATCAGGTGATGACCTTTTCACTCTCTACGATACCTATGGCTTTCCTTTAGACCTTTCCCATGATATTGCACAGGAAGAAGGCTTTATTATAGACGAAGCAGGTTTTCATAAGGCGATGGAGAGACAGAAGTTAAAGGCTAAGGCAGCGTGGGCTGGTTCAGGTGAAGAGAAGGTTAAAGAGATTTACAGGAAGTTTTCTGAGATCGGGAAAACTCTATTCATCGGCTATGAAGAATTCCAATCTAATGCAAAGATACTTGCCATAGGTAAGAATGATACACCTGTTGAATCTGCAAAGGAAGGAGAGGATGTAGAGTTCTTTCTCGACAGGACGCCTTTTTATGGAGAGGCAGGAGGACAGGTAGGTGACAGTGGAATATTTATTAAAGGTTCATCGAGGGCTGTAATAAAGGACACAGTTAAACCAATAGAAAACCTGATCTCCCATAAAGCAAGAGTCCTTAAAGGTGAGTTCAGGGTTGGGGATGTAATTAGAGCGGAAGTTGATACAGAAAAAAGGAAGGCAACAGCCAGAAACCACACAGCTACCCATTTACTCCACTCTGCCCTGAGAGAAGTCCTCGGAGACCATGTAAAGCAGGCAGGGTCTCTTGTCGCCCCGGATAGACTGAGGTTCGATTTTACACACTTTTCGTCACTGAGTGAAAGAGAGATAGATGCTATAGAAGAAAAGGTGAACAGGGTAGTAATGGAGAATATCCCATTAGAGATAGAAGTGAAGGATATAGAAGATGCCTTGAATTCCGGTGCAATCGCCCTATTTGGAGAGAAATACGGTGAGAAGGTGAGGGTTGTTGAGATGAAAGGGATAAGTTCTGAACTATGTGGCGGGACTCATCTAAATGCTACCGGTGAAATCGGACTCTTCAAGATAGTGGGTGAATCTGGTATAGCATCAGGTGTGAGAAGAATTGAGGCTCTTACAGGGGAGTCTGCCCTGAAGTATATAAAGGAAGAAGAGCAGGAGCTTATAAAAATCGCCCGCCTTCTTAAATCAAGCGATTTGAAGGTTTCACAGAAAGTAGAGAAACTTCAGACGGTACAGAGGGACCTCGAAAGGGAAATAGAAAGGCTCAAAGAAAAACTTTCCTCAACAAAGAGTGCAGCCATAATCAATGAAGCAAAAGATATAAGTGGTATTAAAGTAATAGCCAAGAGGTTAGAAGAGGCGGATATCAAGGATCTTAGGATATTTGCAGACTCACTCAGGAACAGGCT
>JACRGW010000041.1 GCA_016212195.1 Nitrospirota bacterium | reverse complement strand
TCCAAATCGGCTAAACCTCATCACAAATTTACCTCTGAGATGATTATTCACCATGTTTGCCTGGATCTCTACACCATTCATGAGGCCACCTTCTTTACTGGAGAAGAGATAGGGAGTTGCAAAAAGATCAGGTCCTGGTCTCCCTGGTTCTGGCGTTGTCTTGATGGATTTACCAACAAGGACAATCTTTCCTCTAAAGAAGTTCTGCGGCAGAAAAACAGATGGCTTCAACGCCTGATAATAGGAAATAGTATTAAAACCCCTTTGAGGACCTGAATAAGATATATATGCACCTTCTGGAACCTGATAAATCTTTTTGGAATAAAGATGTGTTATCTCTTCAGCAAAAAGCCTCTCGCCTTCCTTGAGGGGATAAAATCTCCTCACCACATTGTCCCTGTCCACAGGAATGGTAACGAATCCTATAAAAGCCCCTTCTTTCAAAATGGATATAGGTTCGATAACCATCTCCTGGGTATATCGCTTATCTTTTATCATCTCTATATCAGAGGCCAGAACAACATTACCTGCCCTTTTAATAGCATCTGATAAAGCCCTGTCTTCTTCAATTTGGGAAGGTTCGGAGAAGATGATATCCAGCCCAATTACCGAGGCGCCCTCTTTTTTCAGGGTGTCAATAAGCCTTGCATGGAGGCCCCTCGGCCAGGGCCATTGTTTTTCTAATTCTGCAAAGGATGGCTCGTCGATGGCAACAATAACAATATCATCGGGTGGATGCCCATGTTTCTTAATAAGATAAAAAAGGTCATAGCCTTTAAGCTCAAGGAGTTCAGCTACAGGAAGAAGGCTGAAGAGGAATGTGACAATACCGCTTATTAGGCCGATGTATAAATGTCTTCTAAAATCTATACTCCATTGTAACATAGGCAGACCTGCCTGCTACAGGGTAGCCTGGCAATGTTTCGTAATATTTATCAAAGATATTTCTAATAGCAAGGGAGAGATTCAATCTTTTCATAAAGGGTTCCCATTGTGCAGAAAAGTCTGTTGTCCAGTAATCAGACATCTTCTGTGTATTCGCAAGATCACCGAATCGCTCTCCCACATACGAGGTCGAAAGTATCGCCTTTATGTATAACGGCGAGACCCATACGATCCCACCATTAATGAAATGTTCCGGTATAAGTGGAAGGTCTTTTCCCTCATACAGGTCATCGGTATTTTTGCTCTCAGTATATCTATACCTCAGAAAGACTCCGATCGTATCTGTCATTACTGTGTTTATGGCTGCTGTGAGGCTATTTGTATATCCCCTCCTTGAGATGAATCCTTCCCCGAGATTGGCGTCCTTTAACTCTACCCTTTCAGCCCCTATCGCAGTAAAGAATCTATCAGACCATCTTGACTCAAACCTTGCCTGATAATCAGTAAGCCTTGAACCTGTGAGTGCGAGACTATTGTCAACAACAATGCCTGCTGTTGCCACAGGGGCGAGGGTCCCATAGATATCTGATTGGAGCCATCTCTGAAGGCCTATTCTAAAGATATGGGTATCTCCGAGTTTAGCCTCAAGACCAAGCCTCGGATGAATTCCATTATAATCATTATTGTTATCCCTGTAGGATTCATAAAAGATCCCACTGTCTATCAGCAGGCCCTTTGACACCCTCCATCTATCATTAATATAAGTAAAGAAGAATTTCCTGTCTTCCCTCGATTCCGTAGGGCTGATGAAGGCCGATTCTGTCCTCACCCTCGAAGGGATATACTCGAGGCCATAGGTAACCTGGTGGTTCTCACTTATGTCAAAGAGATGTCTTGCCTGGAAATGAGGGATTTCTGTTTCGGTCTTTATTAAAGGGATATAGCTTATAAACTCATCCTCTGTCTTCACATAGGCAAAACGTGCCAGGAGATTATTCTTTAGCCCGAAGCGGTGGCGATAGCCGAGGGATAGATAGGATTCAGAACTCTCGCTTCTGTCATCAGGGTCGGGATTAGTAACCGAACCAGGTGCCCCACCTTTACCCTTGAGTAGCCAGCCTGAAAGGGATAGGCCATTCTTATAATCAGGCTTAAGTCCTATCCCGTAAAGCAATTTATTGCCCTTCGAATATCCATTTTCCCTGAAGCCATCGTTATCATAGGCCTGTAATGAAAGATAGTAAGCGTTCTCAAAGGGTTTTCTTAGGTAACCCTGTAAGGTTGTACTGTAAAGCTGAGAAAGACCTCCATCTTCATCACCAATAGTTGTACTTAAGGTTGAATTGTGCCGTGGTCTCCGAATGATATCCTGGTATCTTGTAGGGCCAGAGATAGAGAGGGGGTCTAAAAGAATACCCTGTGTAATCTCACTTGTGGTTACAAAAAGATTATTGGCATACTGCCTTGAGGCAAAGAAGTGGCTTGATGGATCGTGGGGGTCAAAGGACTCCTGTGCATAGCTCTCTGCCCACTCTGACATACCAAGTCCCAGCAGGACTGAGCCGAGGTTAGATAATCCCTGCCTGGTATTTTCGATTGGATCCATGCTCTTGAGATAGGGGAGGAGCCCTAATACCCTCTTTGCCTCTTTTATGGAATCAAAGGGTCTATAGATATCCGGATAGATAAGATAAGCGATGATATGGGGAAAGGGGTCTTTAGGGTCTAAGGACACGGCAAGTCTTATTTCTTCAAGTGCCCTTGTTATATCACCGAGCTGGTAATAGGCTACTGCGAGCAGGGTGTGGGGCTCTGCAAATGTTGGCTCTAAAAGGCTTGATTTAAGAAAGTATTGTATAGCCTCCTCTGTCCTTCCCTCCTTGAGGGCAGTTAGGCCAAGCCCGTTAAGGGCAAGATAATTCACAGGGTCAAGCTCAGTCGCTTTTCTATAATTCTCCCCTGCACTTTTTAAATCCTCTACCCTGTTAAAGGCATGTCCTCTATTAGACCAGAATACAGACCCTCTTGGGGTTATCTCTATAGCCTCTGAAAGCTCCTTTATGGACTCTTCATAGTAACCTCTCTCAAGCAAGATTATCCCGGTATCATTCCTTGCCACAGCATTCTTCGGGTCAAGTTTAATCGCCTCTTTATAGGCATCCTCTGCCTCTTTAGCCCTTCCTTCCAGGTAATAATATCTCCCTGAGATTGTATATGCCCCTGAGTATTCCGGATTTATTTTGAGGGCCCTATCTATTGCCTCCTTCGCCTTTTCAGCCTCATCCATTATTAAATAGAAATTTGCCATGAGGGTCGGGAATCTCTCATCATCTGGATACCTCGAGCCATACCCTGAGCAGATATTGATTGCCTTTGTGAAGTTACCCTGGAATGCATTAAAGACGGCGAGTACTACCCCTACTGTTGGAGAAATATCCTTCTTACTTATATCATCGAGGAGTTTTGATGCCTTCTCTATCTCATTTCTGTTAAGATGAACCCCTACCATACCGAGGAGTGGCTCTGTCTTTTCTTCTTCTCGCAGGTTCTTTATCGCCTCTACAAAGTAATATGTGGCCTTTTCTACATCCCCTTTATCGAGTGCAAGAAACCCTCTGAATGTTAATGCCCTCCCATTTCGAGGGTCAGATTTAAGAACCTTATCGAATAGCCTCTGGCTTTCATCCCATTCCCTTAGATCAAAGAGTAACCCTGCAAGGAGTAGCATTGATTTAAGATCAGCAGGGTCCTTTTCCACCCTTTCTTTCACTGAGGGAAGAATCTTCAGAACCTTATCCCTTCTATGAGAATAAAAGGGGATGAGCTCCACCACATCAATGGTATATGATGTAACCCACTGCACCCTCTCCTTTGGACTTATCAAAAATAACTTTACAGGAGGCCTTCCAATCTCAGCCATTGCCTGCTCACCTCGTCCAACCAGCACCGTCCCATATTCATTAAATAGCTCAACAATTCCCCTTAATACAGTGAGATAACTCGTCCCCTTCTCATCAACAACCATATCCCAGTCTGTCCCACGAATAGCAGCAGTAGCAGAAGGGGTCTCTATCCTCAGGCCTTCAGGGACTGATCTCGCCCTGCTCCAGACCTCTCCAATCTCAAGACGGAGGAGTGTCCCCTTTTTGCCCGGAGGTTTCCCTACCTCTTTTATCATGAGGGTCGTCTTTTTATGGACCTTTATCTGGATGTCATCAATAAAAAGGATTGACATCCTTCCATAATCCCCTGTCTTTATAAAATCCCCTGAAATCAATATCTGCTCCTTAATCGCATCTATCCATTCCTTTTCCCTCACAAATCTAACCCATCCATCCCCGATGGCTGATACGATCTCTGCCTCCTTTGGGACATCAGGCCGGTGGATAGGTTTTGAAGCATCAGTGATTTCAGGAAGAATCACTGCAAAGATGAATGCAACAATCAAGGCCTTCAGTCTTTTCATAAAGATTTCTCTGCCTCCCTCTTTATAATATCTTCCCTTAGAATGATCAATCTCTTTCTCTCTCTCCTTATCGCCCCTGCTGTCTCAAAATCCTTAAGGACCCTCGTTGTGGTCTCCCTTGTGAGCCCTGCAAGATCTGATAGCTCCTCTCTCCTGAGTTTCAGGTCTATTACTATACCTTCCTCAGTCTTTTTACCCTGCTCCTGAATAAGGTCTAAAAGGGATCTGGCCACCTTTCCATGGGCATCGAGAAATACAAGGGATGCTATCCTCTCATCCGCCTTTCTGAGCCTCTTGCTTAAAATAGACATTATCTTCAATGCAACCTCTGGATGTTTCCCTATCAGATTCAGAAAATCTTCTCTGTTGATCAGGACAGCCTTTGAGTCCTCGAAGGCAGTTACAGTGGCAGAGCGGTGGTAACCATCGAGAAGGGCCATATCTCCAAAAAATTCCTTCGGGTATAGAATCCTGAGGATTACTTCCCTGCCCTCTCTACCCTGAAGGCTGATCTTTACAGAGCCCTCCTTCAGGATAAAAAGATAGGCCCCCAGATCTTCTGCATGAAAGATTATCTCGTTCTTTCTGTATCTCTTCTCGCCGGATATGGATTCAATCTGTCTTAATTCCTCCCTGTTCAGGTCAGAGAATAAAGGCACAGATTTTAGAAAATCTGATCTCTCCATTGATCAGTCCTTTATCTCCTCATGCCTCCTCATCCTCCTGCTTACAGCCTCGAGCAGGGCCAGAGAGACCTCTGGATGGCTTTTTATAAAACTCCGAAAGGACCATATCACAAGATAAAGACACCTCGTATCCTCCTTCGCAATGACCGTAGCGGTCCTCGGCCCACCATCAAGAAGGGCGATTTCTCCAAAGTAGTCACCCTCACCAAGCCCTGCAATCTTCTTATCCCCTTTTATTACCTCAACCTTACCTTGAAGGATAAGGAAAAAGCCAGCACCTGTTTCACCTTCCTTTACAATCACCCTCCCTGCCTCGTATTCGACCTCTTTACCCAGGCTGGCTAAGGACTTGAGGTGCCTCTCCTTCAGTTTGCTGAAAAGGGGAACCCCCTTCAGGAACTCTATCCTCCTTTTTGTCTCATCATCCATATATCAGCTTCTTACCTTCACTTAACCTTTTCGATCTCCTGCATACGATTACCTCCAATAGAATGGTTTACTCAGCCTCTCATCCACGCCCATTGCGCGCAACGCGCCTTCATCGCCATTTTTCAGCGCGGCGATTTCGTCAGTGGTCAGGTCGTAGCCCTTGATCGCTGCGTCGAAGTTGGTCTTCAGTTGTGCAACAAAAGCCTTATCGCTCAGGGCCTTCTCGAGTACCTGAATTACAGCTTGCTTTGACATTGTGATTCACCTCCTTTCTATGCTGAAATATATCACATTATTCATCCATGAACAAGGATGTAGGTCACATTTTTTTGTGATATAGATCACACTTTAATCAAGAGCGTGGGCCTGAATATCTACTACCATCTCCATCGCTATCGCTGAGGGAAGGCCCCAGCGGGCGCAATTTCCATGGGGCTCCATCCGGGCCCGGGACTCCCGACCGGCTTCTCGAAGCAG
>JACRGW010000040.1 GCA_016212195.1 Nitrospirota bacterium | reverse complement strand
GTAAAGGCAAGTCCTTTTACTGTACTTAGACCTATTCTCAGTCCTGTGAAAGAACCAGGTCCTACTGATACAGCATAACCATCCAGATTCTTAAGCTTTAGACCAGAATCATTTAAGACCTCGTCAATGGTCCTCATGAGCCTCTCAGAATGAGTCGCCTTTATGTTCAGGCAGTATTCGGCTATAAGCCCTGCTTCCTCCATTACAGCCACACTTCCCATCATTGTCGATGTCTCTATTGCCAGAATTCTCATTTGATTCCTTCAAAACTTTTCAGTAACAGTATATATAATACTATAATTTGGAAAGTTTAAACAGCTTCAGCACAAGAAATAATATTTAAACGATTTTATTGACAATTGTTCCCAAGTGGATACAATTAAGGATATCCTCTGATAGAAAGGTCTCCTTATGATAGATGTTAAGAAATTTATAAATGTTATAGATGGGAGGATCAGGGTAACCGATAGAAATTTCCTGAGGGAATCCATAGACAATCTGATATACCGTGCCGTATTCAGTCAGGACGATTCTGAAAAAACTGGCCTCTATAAAATAATATTAGAGGCAGCAAAGGAATCAGGTATTTATCCTTCTTCCATAGAGAAATTCTACGAGGATATCGGAAAGGGGAGATACAGCGGTTTTACTGTCCCTGCGATAAATATTCGCGGCCTTACCTATGATGTAGCAAGGACGATCTTCAGAAAGGCAAAGGAAAAGTCGGTAGGGGCCTTCATCTTCGAGATAGCCCGCTCCGAGATAGGTTACACAATGCAGAGGCCCCTCGAATATTCTGCATCTGTACTCTCTGCTGCTATAAAGGAAGGGTACGAAGGGCCGGTATTCCTTCAGGGAGACCACTTCCAGGTAAACTCAAAGAGATATGCCGAAAATCCTGAAAAAGAGATAGACGCCCTAAAGTCCCTCATAAAAGAAGCAGTAGAGGCAGAATTCTATAACATTGATATAGATGCCTCAACAATGGTTGATCTCTCTAAGGACACAATAAAGGAACAACAGGAACCTAATTACACACTCACAGCATCCCTTGCTTCTTATATAAGAAAGATAGAGCCCGATTATATCCCTGTATCGATAGGGGGAGAAATAGGCGAGATAGGAGGAAGAAACAGCACCGTGGATGAGCTCGGGGCTTTTCTTGACGGCTTCAGGGAATCGCTTGAGGACGGGATGAAAGGACTGAGTAAGATAAGTGTACAGACTGGCACTACCCATGGCGGTGTTGTCCTTCCCGATGGGAAACTCGCCAAGGTAAAGATAGACTTTGAGACTCTCAAGACTCTTTCAGAGGTGGCAAGAAAGGAATACGGCCTCTCCGGTGCTGTCCAGCATGGCGCTTCCACCCTACCGGAAGAGGCCTTCAGCAAATTTCCAGAAACAGGGACAGCGGAGATACACCTTGCCACGGGGTTCCAGAATATAATATATGACCACCCTTCCCTTCCTTCAGGTTTCAAAGAAGAAGTATATCAATTCCTTTCTAAGGAATTTCACAAGGAGAGGAAGGAAGGACAGACAGAAGAGCAGTTTATCTACAGTGCGAGGAAAAAAGGCTTCGGTCCCCTTAAGAAGAGTTGGTGGAGCCTTCCCGAGGATATAAAGAATCCAATCATGAATGAACTTGAAGACCGCTTCGGACTCCTATTTGACAGACTTAATGTTAGAAATACAAGGGATATGGTGAGCGAAGCGGTCAAGGTTTCTCCTACGTGGAAAGAGATACCCGAAGTTGCAAGGAGACTCCTATGAAGGAGCTACTGGCTATTCTTGTAGGCGGAGGCCCTGCGCCAGGAATAAACGGAGTAATAAGTGCAGCCACAATAGAGGCGATAAATGAAGGAAGAGACGTTATAGGAATTCTCGATGGTTTTAAGTGGCTTTCCGAGGGAAAGACGGACAGGGTTATCCCTCTTACAATAGATGAGGTTTCAAGAATTCATAGCACAGGAGGATCGATACTCAGGACATCGAGGGAGAATCCCACAAAGGATCCGAAGAAGATGGAGAATGTGATCTCTGCCCTTAATGCTTTGAAGGTGAAATATCTCCTAACAATAGGAGGAGACGATACATCCTATTCTGCAAGCATAGTGGAAAGGGAGGCAAAGGGAAAGATATTTGTTGCCCATGTCCCTAAGACTATAGACAATGACCTGCCCCTTCCTGGAGGAATGCCTACCTTCGGCTTCGAGACCGCCCGCCATCTCGGGGTGAGGCTTGCGCAGAACCTCATGGAGGATGCTAAGAGCACAGGACGGTGGTATTTTGTTGTGGCAATGGGAAGGTCTGCAGGCCACCTTGCCCTCGGTATAGGGAAGGCAGCAGGTGCTACACTGACAATTATTGCAGAAGAGTTCACTGAGGCAAGTATCTCTCTGAGAAAGGTCTGCGATATCTTAGAGGGCGCAATTATAAAGAGACTCACCACTGGAAGGGATCACGGAGTAGCAATTATAGCAGAGGGCATCGCTGAGAGACTTGACCCTGAAGAGATAGATGAACTTAAAGATGTAGAAAGAGATGAACACGGACATATAAGACTTTCGGAGATCCCATTAGGTAAGATCTTAGAGGACAAGGTCAAGGACAGTCTTACGAGGAGAGGTATTAAGGTTGCTATAGTAGATAAAGATATAGGCTATGAGTTGAGGGCAGCCCAGCCTATACCATTCGATGCAGAATACACGAGGAACCTCGGTTATGGGGGCGTGAGATTCCTCCTCGAAGGAGGATCGGGTGTCATGATCGCTTTCAACGAAGGGAACCTCACACCGATCCCCTTCAAGGAAATGCTCGATCCCGTTACAGGAAGAACTAAAGTAAGACTTGTAGATATAAAATCAGAGTCGTATAAGGTTGGAAGAAACTACATGATCCGTCTTGAGAAGGAAGATTTTTCAGACAATGCGGTAAAGGTTCTCGCCCATGCAGGAAAGCTGAAACCTGAGGAGTTCAGGAAGAGGTTTGGGTATTTGGTGTAAGAAGGAACTGTAGAATTAGTGCATGTATAGCCTCTCTAAAAAACTAAAAAACAACCTTGTTGTCATGCTGAATTTATTTCAGCATCTGATAAGTTCAATACGTTATGAGATCCTGAAACGAGTTCAGGATGACAGGGGAAAATATTAAAAGTAATCAGAATAGCTGATATTTTAAGTCCCGACCCCATTATGGCTTTTCCGATAGGCGTATTCATTCAATTTACGGT
>JACRGW010000037.1 GCA_016212195.1 Nitrospirota bacterium | reverse complement strand
GGAAGATTAAGGGGAAGTCCGGCCCCGGAAAAGATAATGTCTATCTCCTCCTCAATAGCAGTTCTTGCCAGATCAGCATAATTTGATAATGCCACCATGATATTGACACCAAGAATTCCTTTGGTTAATTCTCTGGCTTTTTTAATCTCCCTTTTTAACGCTCTAATATTTGCTTCCAACCAATTCGTCGAGAAATCGGGTTCAAGCATTCCAATACCTGCGGTAGCAATAACTCCGACACCGCCTTCTTTAGCTACTGCGGATGCCAGCCCGGATAGGGAAATTCCAACTCCCATTCCTCCTTGAATTATAGGAAGTTTTGCCGTCAAATCTCCTATTTTTAATTCTTTTAGATCGTTAGTAGTCAGAAAAATTCTCCTTTATCTATTTCACATAACTTGTTCACATCAGCACTTGGTGCGGATATTCTAATTCTGGCTGAGTAGCCAGAAATCCCTCACCTTGACAAATATTGTCACTTATTACTTCCTGTTTCAGGTTTAAATTATTAAAGAAATTTTTCCCTATCGTGTTGTTATGTTGATTGAATTAAATCACACTCTTTAGATACTGTCAAGATGAATACAGCAATCAACAGATGTTGAAAAATTAAGGGAAGTGCTGTACAGTGAATGTGGATTGTCATTCTGAATTCATTTCAGAATCTAAAATGCAGTATGAGACCCCCGAAACAAGTTCGGGACAGGCTCTGAAACAAGTTCAGGGAGACAAATTACCAAATTACAATGGCAGAGAAGAAATCTTTTAAAAACCCCATTCCTACTGTTGATATAATCATAGAGGTAAAAGAAAGCATAGTCCTTATAAAGAGGAAAAACCCTCCCTTTGGCTGGGCACTTCCCGGTGGTTTCGTGGATTATGGAGAGTCTTTAGAAGATGCAGCTAAAAGGGAAGCCAAGGAGGAGACATCACTCGATATAAAACTCATCCGACAGTTTCATGCCTATTCTGACCCTGAGAGGGATCAAAGGTTTCATACAATAAGCACGGTATATATTGCAAGGGCACAAGGTGAGCCAAAGGCAGCGGATGATGCTAAAGAGATAGGTGTCTTCAATAAGGACAACCTCCCATCCCCCATCGTTTTTGACCACGCTAAGATACTTGATGATTATTTTAAAAAGAGATGGTAGTTGATCAGATATTCATTTGCCTTTTAGGATATATTCTGATACTATTTTCCTATGCCGGAGGTACATCAAGAAGCCAAAATCGGTGTCATTGGGGGGAGTGGCCTCTATGAGATGCTGGAGGGGGTAGAAGATCTAAGGACAAGGAGGGTTGCTACACCCTTCGGAGAACCTTCTGATGAATATCTCCTCGGGACCCTTAAAGGGGTTAAACTCGCCTTTTTACCGAGACATGGCAGGGGCCACAGGATCATGCCTACGGAGATAAATTTCAGGGCAAATATATACGGAATGAAAGTCCTTGGTGTAGAGAGAATAATCTCTGTCTCTGCTGTGGGTAGTATGAGAAATGAAATAATACCCGGGGATATTGTTATTCCTGACCAGTTCTATGACCATACAAAGCAGAGGAAAAGCACATTCTTCGGAGATGGTATTGTCTGCCATGTTGCTATGGCAGATCCTGTATGCCCTGAGCTTTCATCTGTACTTTACGAGTCTGGTAAGAAGATAGGTGCGAAGGTTCATAAGGGAGGAACCTATTTCTGTATAGAGGGTCCTCAGTTTTCTACAAGGGGTGAATCCATGATCTACCGGCAGTGGGGTGTGGATGTTATCGGTATGACTAATATACAGGAGGCGAAACTTGCAAGAGAGGCAGAGATATGTTATGCAACCCTTGCCCTGGCTACAGATTATGACTGCTGGCATGCCCATGCAGAAGATGTTACGGTTGAGATGGTTATAGCGACTCTCAAGAAGAATGTTGATACCGCCAAAGATATCATAAGGGAATCCCTGGGAAGATTGGATAGTGAAAGGATATGTCCCTGCCCCAGGGCATTAGAAAGTGCTATTATAACTGACACAAAAGCAATTTCTAAGGAGACTAAGAAGAGGCTTGGTCCCCTTATCGGAAAATATATAAAATGAGTCTCCTTGTAGTTGGCTCAGTTGGGTTTGATACTGTAGAGACCCCTTTCGGTACTGCAGAAGAGGTCCTGGGGGGATCTGCCACCTATTTTTCTACAGCAGCGAGCTATTTTACTGAAGTAAGGCTCATCGCGGTAGTTGGCGAAGATTTCCCAGAAGACCATGTCAACCTCTTAAGTAGCCGGAATATTGATATAAGAGGACTCGCGAGAGCCAAAGGTAAGACCTTCAGATGGAAAGGGAGATACGGCTACGAACTTAACGAGGCCCATACCCTCGAGACTCAGCTCAATGTCTTCGAAAGTTTCGATCCGATAGTTCCTGAAGACTACAGGGATTCAAAAATAGTATTCCTTGCCAATATAGACCCAGAACTGCAGATAAAAGTTCTACGCCAGATGAAGAATCCTGAACTTATAGCATGTGATACAATGAATTACTGGATTGAAGGTAAGTACGATGCGCTGAAAATGGTACTTAAAGAAGTCAATATATTATTGATTAATGATGGAGAGGCGAGGGAGCTTGCAAGGGAGCCGAATCTCGTAAAAGCGGCACAGAAAATAAGCTCCTTTGGTCCAAAAACCCTTATAATAAAGAGGGGTGAGTATGGGGCACTTATGTTTAATGGAAACAGTATGTTTTTAGCACCAGCCTACCCTTTAGAGACGGTCTTTGACCCCACAGGTGCAGGTGATAGCTTTGCCGGCGGTTTCCTCGGCTATCTCTCTAATACCAATAATTTTAGCGAGAGCAGTATGAGACAGGCTATAATCTTCGGTAGTGTAATGGCATCTTATAATGTGGAAGATTTCAGCCTTAACAGAATAAGGGGCCTTGAATACAGAGAAATAGAAGAAAGATTCACGGAGTTTAAGAGGCTAACCTTTTTTGAGGATCTATAATGAAAAATTTAAATTTTGAATTTTGCATTTTGAATTTTCTATTATGCATTGCTTTCGGGTGTGCTACTTCTCAGCCCACGGTTGAGATGATACAGAAAGCCCAGGCCCATTATAAGATAGGTGTGTCCCATCTCAATGAGGGGAAGGTTCAGCAGTCCTTTGTTGAATTCCAGAAGGCATTAGAACTTGATCCGAGAAATAAGGATGCCCACTATGGTATTGGTATAGTATATGACTTTCAAGGGAAGTTGGAAATGGCTATTGATTCATATAAGAAGGCGATCCTTATAGATCCAAATTTTTCAGAGGCATATAATAATTTAGGCCTTATTTATGCAAAGCTCAAGAGATGGGATGAGGCAATAAAGGAATATAGAGAAGCCCTGAAGAATCCCCTCTATCAGTTTCCCGATGCTGCCTATTTTAACATTGGTTATGCTTTCTACAGTAAAGGGGATATCCTCCAGGCAATAGACGCCTATAAGGATGCATTAATAATTAGACCAAATTTCGAACGTGCCCGTTATCACCTTGGGCTTGCCTTTATATCGTTGGGGAAGATAAAGGAAGCGATAGCTGAATTTGAACAAGCCATCAAGATATACCAGAATTATTCAGAAGCCTATTATGAGCTTGCATTGGCTTATTTTAAGATAGGTGAAAAGGAGAAAGCTATTTCTTACTTCGGCAAGGTAATAGAGTTGTCTCCTGATAGTGAATTGGCATCGTCCTCAAAGAGGTATATAGATCTCCTTAAATAAAAAATAGAAAAATGGAACCCCTTGGAGAATATTTACGCAGACAGAGAGAACTAAAAGGTCTCAGTCTCAGGGATATCTCTGATAAGACGAGGATAGGGATAAGTTACTTAAGGTATATCGAGGAGAACCAATTTGACAGGATTCCTGGAGAGATCTTTCTAAAAGGATTTCTACGGTTATATGCTAAAGCTCTCGGACTTCAAGAAAAAGAGATCCTTGAAAGATATAACCTCCTTTATGAGAAGAAAGATCAAGAAGAAGAGATTGAACAAGAGGTCAAAAAAGAGAGGTATTACAGGTTTGTTTCATGGCTTAGGCATCGTAAGCTTCCTTCATGGGCATGGGCTATTCCTGTTCTGCTAATTGTTATTCTTCTTTTTCAGGGTTTGCCAAAGAAGAGGGAACGTCCCACTCTTTCTTCTAAAGAGGTCAATAAAATAACCAAACCTGCATCACCTACATCACCTACATCTTCAACTATCTTACCCACTGAAATTCCTCAGGAGTTAACCCTTTCTATTGAGGCAGTAGAGGAAACATGGATAAAGATTCTTATAGATGGGGATGAAGTAAGGGAGGCACTGCTGAAGGCTGGGGATAGTGTCAATTTTAATGCCAAGAAGAATTTTGGCTTGACTATCGGGAATGCCGGCGGTATAAATATAAAATTTAATGGCAAAGAGCTTAAGACCTTAGGACCGTCTGGAAAGGTTATTAAAGACCTTATACTCTCTAAAGAAAATAAAGCAAAAATAATCGATAAACAATAATTAAATTCTGATTTCCTTCCTAGATGCTGCTTCCAAGAATGGGGAAAAGATTAAGGCCTGAAATCGGTATTATCTTAGGTTCGGGTATAGAGATCCCCGATAAAAAGATATCAAATTCCGTTACAATAAAATACAAAGACCTTGGTCTCTCACCTCCAACAGTTTCCGGTCACAGGGGATTATTGGTAATAGGTCTCTTCTCAAAAGTCCCGGTTGCTATAATGAGAGGAAGGCTTCACCTTTATGAAGGCTATAACTCTCAGGCAGTAACCGAGCTAATAAAGGTTCTTAAAGAACTTGGGGTCGGAACACTCATAATAACTAATTCATCAGGTAGTCTGAAGAAAGGGCTTAAGCCAGGGACATTTCTCTTGGTAGAAGATCATATAAATCTTCTCGGTGAGAATCCTCTTGCAGGGATTAAGGATGAACGCAGATTTCTCGATCTCGCAGGGGCATACGATCCATGGCTCATAAAACTCTGTAAGGATGTTGCCAAAAAGAAGAAGATTAAAATACAAAAAGGAACGATTGTGGCAGTTAATGGCCCCTCTTATGAAACACCTTCTGAGGTGAGGATGCTCAGGGCTCTTGGAGGGGATGCTGTATGTATGTCAGCCATTCCAGAGGTGATTATGGCGAGATATCTGGGGATGAAGGTCTTATTTATTTCTTTTATTACAAATTATGCAGCAGGACTAACCAGAAAGAGCCCTGATCACAGGGATGTCCTTGAGATGGCGGGGAGGATGAAAGAGAAGTTTATAAAGATCTTAGAGGATTTGATACCCCTGATAAGTGTTTAACATTTGTGGACTTCTTTCTGTTTTTTGATTTCTGAAATTAAAAATCTTCATTGAATAATAGTTTCCATGCAGCCTTATAGGCTACGATTTCACGCACACCTTCAGGAAGGTTTTCAAGAAATATTCTGAGTGTTTGGCTCTTTTCTGGAAGTTCATCCATTCTATCACCACCAATATCCAGGGCGGAGAGAAAACGCCAGGGATAGGCTATTATCACCTGTATCCATTCCTTCTTTACCCTGCCGTAATCTTCCCAGATGCGTGCATGCCTTTCGCCACTGCCTGGATATACCGACACCGGGCTTCCAAAGGATGTGTCAAAGTAAATATTAGGGTATTTCTTAATAAGTTTTTCAACATAATCAGGACCATAAATGGAGCTACTTGCTTGATAACGTATCTGTGCCAGATGACACCAGATGACCTTTGCGCCAGGATAGGCAGCTAACACTTCTTCTAATGGTGGTAACAATTTGTCTTCAATCTCATAATGGATCTGAAAGGGAATACCGCTCTCCTGTGAAAAGGCAAATAACCTCTGTCCAACCTTACCATTAATTGGAATCTCAACATCCCGGAACATTTCTCCTCTCTTATATTGACGAGGAGATGGATAATGGCGGAACTCAAACTCTCCCATCAATGGATAGCCATCTTCTTTCACG
>JACRGW010000035.1 GCA_016212195.1 Nitrospirota bacterium | reverse complement strand
TCTTTCCTTCAACACAGAATTTAATACGGCCATCATTTGCAAATAGCATGCTCTTGTTGAGTGGTGCCAGTAGCATAGTATCATCATTGAAGTACACAAAGTATTCAGAAAGGCCTTTGATACTGCCTTTTTTGCTGACAGGATGTTTCTTGGAGAATCAACGGATACCCTCGTAATATATTTTGGGCCATCAAGTGTGGACAGTAGTTCTGAAACTTTTAAAGGATAACCATCAACATTAAAATCCCTTCCTTTCGGAGTTGTGGTTGTCTTCTGGCCAAGGATAGTTGTGGGTGCCATCTGTCCTCCTGTCATCCCGTATGTAGCATTATTAACGAAGATAACAGTTATATTCTCACCTCTGTTAGCGGCATGTATAATCTCTGCTGTTCCTATTGCTGCTAAATCTCCATCTCCCTGATAACTGAAGATGATCCTATCGGGAAGAACTCTTTTGAGACCAGTGGCTGCAGCAGGAGGTCGTCCATGGGCTACTTCTAAG
This sequence comes from Nitrospirota bacterium, assembly GCA_016212195.1. Classification (GTDB taxonomy): domain Bacteria; phylum Nitrospirota; class Thermodesulfovibrionia; order JACRGW01; family JACRGW01; genus JACRGW01. The sequence goes on along the minus strand of JACRGW010000035.1, from coordinate 6,521 downwards.
ATATCAAAATTAAAGTAATCGTATGCAAAGACCGCACATCCAACAGGGGCTATACCTATCGTTCTTTCCCTTATTCCGAAGGAATCAACCGTTTCAGCTATAAGCCTATGGATCAGACCATGGCCACAACCAGTGCAGAACCTGAATGTAACGTCCTTTAAACCCTCGGGTCTGCAAAAAACCTTTTTATACTTTAATCCCGAATCTGCAACCTGTCCTGAACCTGCATCAGTATTGTATTCTTTTGACTTAGGCATACCCTAATGAACCATTCAGTTTTTCGAAAGATTCTTCTGTAGATTTATGAGGACTCCTTCCCTGAGTCCATAATCGCTCACCAGTATTTCCCTGAAGCCGAAATGACTCATGGCCTCAAGAAGAATAAGGGAACCAGGCAGAATAAGGTCTTCCCTTCCCAGCTCGAGGACAGGGATATTTCTTCTCCCTTCAAGGGTCATCGTCTTAAGCCTTGAAAATATCTTCTCCACTGAACTCTTCTTGAGGATATAATTGTTTACACGGGAGAAACTATATCTTTCAAGGCCCTGGTCTATAGCGGCTAAGGTTGTGATAGTTCCTGCAGTCCCTATCAGCATTGTCCCTTCAGGTAAAATGTTGCCCACATGCCTATCTCTTTTTCCTTTAATACGAATTGTCTTCCTTATCCGTTTCTTAGCCTCCTCTATCCTTTCTATAACTGCATCTTTCAGATTTTTTAGATCCTTTCTACCTACAGGGTCATTCTTTATAAATATTTCTGTAAGTGGCACAACACCGAAGTTCATACTGACTATCGCTTTAGTTTTATTATCCTCTGATAGAATAAACTCCGTGCTCCCCCCGCCAATATCCATGACAAGGCAATATGGAGGAACCATTCTGAGACCAGCAAGGACACCTGTAAGGGTCTGCGTTGCCTCCTGCCTGCCAGTCAGGACATCTACCACAAGCCCGGCTTCCTTTTTAACCACCGATAGAAATGCCTTTTTATTTGAAGCTCCCCTGACTGCACTTGTTGCTACGGCTTTTAACCCTTCCAAGGGATATCTATCTGCGGATTCCTTGAAGATTTTGAGGGCACCTACTGTCCTTTCGATAGCCCTTGGATCCAGACCCTTCCCTTTCGAAATACCTTCCCCAAGACGGGTTATCCTGCTTTCAGAATAAAGTTCTCTTATCTCTCCTGTTCTGCTAACTTCCGCTATAAGAAGCCTGATTGTGTTGGAACCTATATCTATAGAAGCCAGAAGTCTATCTTTTTTAATTCTCACACATACCTCTTAATCTGATACTGGATTTGAAAATGCATCTTTCACGGTTTTTGGATGGCGTTATATTATAAGAAAATAATCTTATTGTCAAGGAATCCATAATTGACCAATATATTGACATTTTTTATACATTATTTATACTAACCTGACCAACCCCAAAAGAGGAAAACTTGAAACAAAGTGTTACAGGTCTTATAAAAAGTATACTTGAAGAAGCCAAGACCAATGGTCTCCTTAGGTTTGAAACCCTTCCCTTAATACCCATAGAAACCCCGAAGGAAAAATCCCATGGAGATATCGCTACAAGTATAGCTTTGGCACTTGCACCAAGGGAAGGAAAGCGTCCCCTTGAGATAGCAAGGATTATCCTCAAAGGACTTGAAGGGAAGGATATTGATTTCGAAAAGGTAGAAATCGCAGGTCCTGGTTTTATAAATTTCACCTTCAGGAAAGAATACTGGCATGAAATCCTTAACGATATCCTCAGAAAGGGTGAGACCTACGGGAGATCGGAACTGGGTACTGGCATCGATGTTAATGTTGAGTTCGTGAGTGCCAACCCGACAGGACCCCTCCATATAGGTCATGGAAGAGGTGCTGCCCTGGGGGATGCCCTGTCTAATCTTCTTCAGACTGCAGGTTACAAAATACAGAGGGAGTATTATATAAATGACACAGGAACCCAGATGGAAACCCTCGGCAGATCAGTATGGATCAGGTTATTACAATTCCATAATCAGAATGTTTTCCTTCCTGAAGGTCACTATCAGGGGGAATATATAAAGGGTATCGCCCGAGAAATGGTAACCACCAGGAGGCTTGATGAAATAATAAAGATCACAAAAGTTAGAGATTTCTTTGACCTGTCAAAAATGCCAGAGGAAGAGGTTATCCCTTTCTTTACAGATTACGCAAAGGAATCGATCTTAAAAGGAATAAGAGAGGACTTAGAGCGGTTCGGTGTAAGATACGACAGGTGGTTTTCTGAGAAAAGCCTGTACGACGACGGTAAAGTAGATTCTGTCCTATCAGAGATTAAAGAAAGGGGATTCCTCTATGAACGGGATGGGGCATTATGGCTCGAAACTACCCGTTTTGGTGATGATAAAGATAGGGTTGTGAGACGTAAAACAGAAAGATATACCTATTTCGCTTCAGATATAGCCTATCACAACAACAAGTTTAACAGGGGTTTCAAAAGGGTAATAGATATATGGGGTGCTGACCACCACGGCTATGTCCCGAGGATGAAGGCAGTAATTCAGGCCTTAGGCAACGCACCTGAAACCCTTAATATCCTCCTCGTTCAGCTTGTAACGCTCCTTAAGGAAGGAAAACCTGTTGCTATGTCAACGAGGGCTGGTGAATTTGTCACCTTAAAGGAGGTAATAGATGAAGTCGGGGTAGATGCTGCAAGGTATATATTCCTTACCCGTCGTCATGACAGCCATCTTGAGTTCGACCTCGAAGTGGCGAAGAGACAGTCAAGCGAAAACCCTGTCTACTATGTTCAATACGCCCATGCAAGGATAGCCAGTCTTTTCAGGGAGACTGCGGTCAAAGGGATAATCCTCCCTGAAACAGTAGATATGGGACTGCTTAACCTTCCTGAAGAGTTAGATTTAATAAAAGACCTCGCGAACTATCCTGAGGTAATTGAGGGTAGTGCCCTGTCCTTAGAGCCCCACAGGATAACCTATTACCTTCATGGTTTAGCCTCAAAACTCCACAGTTATTATTATAAATACAGGATAATTACTGATAATCTGGAACTAACCTATGCAAGGCTCTTTCTTATGAAGGCACTGGGAATTGTGATAAAGAATGCCCTGAAGATCCTCGGTGTCTCTGCACCAGAAAGTATGTAAAACTGCCTTTAATTGGTCTATTCTTCTATCGATTTATGCAATTTCACAGGGACAGCCCTCTTTCTCACTTTCATATTCAGCATCTCTACTGTTACAGAGAAGGCCATCGAAAAATAGATGTAACCTTTCGGTATATGCAGGTCAAACCCCTCAGCAATCAAGGCCACACCGATAACTACCAGAAAGCTAAATGAAAATTATGTTATCAATCCCGAGTACGATCTCGAGAGCTGTCAGTGTCACAAGGGCGATCCAGGCCTGCGGATCTGTAAGCCAATCCATTTATCTCTTCACCTCCGTTATAAGTAGAATCTTAATGAATTATACCTTTTTGGCAGAGATAATCCCCTCTATGAGTATAATCACTATGACTATGACAAACCCTGCCAAAAAGGTCAGGGGATTAAATGTCCTTGTCTTAATGACTACAACCAAAAGCAGACCCAGAATCCCTAATTTTGTTATATGACTTACGAATAATGCACGCTTGGCTTTAGCAGGATTATCGCTTTCAACAATGCCTTTCACGGTTTTAGAGATCAATCTCAGATTTATCATCCCTAAGACCCCTCCGAGAATAAGGCTAAGCGGTTCCATTCTGTTCCAGAGAAGAAATACTAAAGCCCCGGCAATAAGGACAGCCAAGGAACCCTTTACCTCCACCCTTCTAATAAAGGTATCCACTCCATGAGTCATAAACCATTATCCATATCTTTGTCTTTGGTCACCCTTGAAATTATACTGAAGAGGTTTCTGAAACCTGCAAAAATACCTAGTATAAGAAACAGAATCATAAGCCATGGTTTGGTTCCTAAAAGGGAATCGAGCCAGTAGCCTATCAGGAAACCTATCGCTGTTGTTGCCACCATATTTATCCCGACAGTACTCAGAACTCCAAGCCATCTTAATAAATCTTTTCTTTCCTTTCCCACAATCTCATCTCATCTCGTAGAATCTGCCAAACACCTCATCAACAATCTCCCCTGCTGACTGTCCCATAAGCCTTGCAAGCAAAGGCCTTCTCGGTTTTATCCAGACCACCCTCTCTTTGCTCACACCTGTCTCCTCGGACATTGAATCGAGTACTTCTTCAAAATCACATATCCTGTCAATAAGACCCAGTTCAAGTCCTTTTTTCGCAGAGAAGAGCTCCCCTGTCGCAAGGGACAGAACCCTCTCTTTCTCTATCCCTCTCCCCTCGGATACTATCTCTACAAACCTCTGGTATATATCCTCGTGGAGGGCGTCCATCTTAAGCCTTTCTTCTTCTGTAGATTCCCTGTGAAAAAATGACATATCCTTATGGATCCCCTTTTTTGTAATCTCAAAACCTATCCCCATTCTGTTCATTATATCTTTAAAAACAGGTTTCAGAGAAAGAACACCAATACTTCCGACTATACCACTTGCAGGAGCAAAAATCTTATTTGCCCCGCAACAGGCCATGTATCCTCCGGACGCAGCAAATATGGAGTAACAGTAAAGGGGTTTGGTCTTTGATAACCTTTTAAGGGCATGATAAAACATCTCTGATGCAGCAGCCCCACCTCCATGGCTCTCCATCCTGAGGATAACACCCTTGACCCTCTTTGACTTCTCTAACATCCTCACAATATTTATATAGGTCTCTGTTGACTTCATAAAGATCGTACCTGTAAATGGAAGTATCGCTATCTTCCTACCAGGAAGCCTTCTTCTTAACCAGTTAAACATTATTCCTCCATTATATTTTAATCCCCCTTTAATAAAGAGGGGCTGAGGGGGATTTATTCTACACTGTGATTTTTAATATACTATCATAAATTATCAGAATGTCCTTTTTATTTCAAGGAGGGATTAAATTGAATCTGATACCTTTTTTATTTGACTTTATTCTCTCTTTAATATAAAAGAATAACAAATGATAGACCTTCATACACATTCGATATTCAGTGATGGTGAGCTTTTACCTTCGGAGTTGATCCTCAGGGCATTAACAAAAGGCTATGAGGCTATTGCCATTACAGACCATGTAGATATATCAAACATTGACTTCGTTATCCCCAGGATTATAAAGGCCTGTGAAGAGCTTAACCGGTATGTTGAGATAAAGGCTATCCCTGGAGTAGAGATAACCCATGTCCCTCCTGAGACGATATCTGACCTCACAAAAGAGGCGAGAAACCTCGGTGCAAAAATAGTAATAGCCCACGGAGAAACTATAGTAGAGCCTGTACTGCCAGGAACGAACAGGGCCTCTATAAAGGCAGGTGTAGATATACTCGCCCATCCAGGACTTATAAGCCACGAAGATACTGCTATGGCACATGAAAGAGGGGTTTATCTTGAAATTACATCGAGAGCAGGACACTGTCTTGCAAATGGACATATCGTTTCTGTAGCGATGAAACTCGGCACCGGCCTCGTTATAAATACAGATGCCCATAGTCCTCAGGACCTCATAACAGATGAAGAAGCAGAAAGGATCATTCTGGCTTCAGGTGTAACAAAAGAATGGGTGAATACGATTCTCAAAAACTCGAAGATAATAGCAGGAAGGTTACCGAAGAGTCCGGGTAACCAGTAAATTATGCCTAAGATAAGAAAAAGGGTCCCCAAGAAAAGGGGTATTGATAGACCAGAAGAATTTTTAAGTTTTTACGAAAAGATCATCGAATATATCCGCAGAAGGAAAAGTACCATCCTTTTCATCTCAGGAACCATCTCAATTTTAATAATAACTTTTGCTGTCATATTTTCCCTGAATTTCTATTATAACTCTAAGGCATCTGCCCTGGAGTATGAAGCCTTCAGGTTTTACTCCGTGGACAAACCCTATCCCGATATAAAGATATCTGTAGAGGAAAGGTATAAGAAGTCCCTCGACCTGTATCAGGAGATAGTCTCGAAATATCCAAGGACTAAGAAGGCAACAATTGCCCTCTACGGTGCAGGGAACTGCTATTTTCAACTCAAGAATTATGACGAGGCGGAAAAGTCTTATAAACTTTTTATAGAAAGGTATCCTGAAAATAAGTTTATCCTTCCCCTTGTTTATCAGAAACTCGGTTATCTGTATAAAGTCAGAGGAAAAACTGAAGATGCATTAAAAATTTTCGAAAAGATAATATCTTTTGAGGCAGGTCTTAAAGATCTCGCTTACACGGAAATGGGAAGGATTTATGAAACGCAGGAAAAACAGGAAGAGGCTATCAAGAATTATCAAAAAGTAGTCGAGGGCTTTCCTTCTTCTCCCTGGTTTTCTGAAGCTAAAAGAAGGCTGGAGAATCTAAAGAGGTGAATATATATAGTCTGTCACCAGGTTTCAGCCTGCCATCTGTGAGTCGATTCCATTCTTTAATCTTCTCAGGACTGGTATTGTATTTCTGGGCTATCTTAGAGA
>JACRGW010000038.1 GCA_016212195.1 Nitrospirota bacterium | reverse complement strand
GAAGAGGTCAAGGATTTCGGAAACAAATTACAGTACCTCTATGAAATGAGTTTCGCTACAATGGCTGATAGCCACTCATTTTCAAGTTTTATTCTTAGCCATCTTTCAGGTATTCTCGATGTAGACGGTGCTGCAGTCGGAAATATAAGCGATAATGAGTGGATAGGATATGCCGTTTCAGACCGAAAAGGTATTGGAATTAAAGAGGGCATGAGGATACCCCTTAATGAGGTCTATTGTGATATTGTAAATAAAACAAAAAGACCACTTTTTATAAATGATGCCACAAAATCAGGGGAATTTAAAGACCACCCTGATCTACTCAAACATGGAACAGTATCCTATTGCGGTGTCCCTGTCTTTATAGGTGAAGAATTATTTGGAGTCCTCTGCACCTTCAGCAGGTCACCCCATCACTATTCTGAATACGATGTAATACTACACGAGCTCCTGAGTAAACGCCTCGAGTTCGAATTTGTCAAGGAGAAATATGAAAATGAGCTCCGTTTTTCAATGACTGAGGCACAGGCGGCAAACAGGGCAAAGTCTGAATTTCTTGCCAACATGTCCCACGAGCTGAGGACACCCCTGAATTCAATTATAGGCTTTTCTGAGGTGATGTTGGATGGGATAGGAGGTACCATCTCTGACGATCAAAGAGGATTTATACAGGATATATATGAGAGCGGCAAACACCTCCTTTCTTTGATAGAGGATATTCTCGATTTATCAAGGGTCGAGGCGGGTACAATAGAACTTGAACTTTCTGAATTTAGTCTGAAAGAGCTTATAGATAACAGCCTGATATTCTTTAGAGAAAAGGCGCTTAAACACAATATGAAGGTCAAGGTCGAAGTAGAAGAGGGATTAGATGATATCGTAGCTGATAGAAGGAGGATAAAGCAGGTATTGGTCAACCTTCTGAGCAACGCCTTCAAGTTTTCCCCGGATGGAGGCTCTGTCATAGTGCGAGCACGACTGATAGAAGCTGAGAAGATGGGAAGATGGGAAGATGAGAAATTCTCAACTTCTCAAGCTCCCAGCTTCCCAACTTCTGACAGAAATTTCTATGAAATTTCTGTTGAGGATACTGGCATCGGAATTTCAAAGGATGACCAGAAGAGACTCTTCAAGCCCTTCCAGCAACTTGAGACGGTTTACTCCAAGAAATATCCAGGAACAGGGCTTGGGCTTAATCTCTGTAAGAAATTTGTGGAACTCCATGGCGGGAGGATAGGGGTAGAAAGCGAGGTCGGAAAGGGAAGCAGGTTCAGTTTTATTATACCGATGAAACACATAACAGAAGATGAGAAGTTGAGATGATAAGACAAACAAAAACACTGAGAAGATATGAAGTTGAGAAGTTGAGATGGAGAAGAAAAGAAGGATAAAACATTATAGAGATCTGGATGTTTATCATAAAGCGTTTACAGTAGCAATGAAAATATATGAGATTACAAAGAGTTTTCCAAAAGAGGAAAAATATTCCCTCGTTGACCAGATAAGGAGATCCTCGAGATCTGTATGTTCAAATCTCGCTGAAGCATGGAGAAAAAGGAAATATATAGCAGCTTTCAGAAATAAATTGACAGATGCAATGCAAGAAGCCTCCGAAACTCAAAGCTGGTTAGAATTTTGTCTTGCATGCAAATATATCGGCAGAGACATATTTGAAGAGATTGATAGAGAATATGAAGAAATTTTATCAATGCTTAATTCGGTGGAGAAAAATGCTGAAAAGTTCTGTTTTTAGCTTAACTTCACAGCCTCTTAACTTCTTAACTTCGTCGAAGTAGGGTAACAATGCCTAAAAAGATACTCATAGTAGAGGATAATGAATCTAACAGTCAATTGTTATACTATGTCCTGAAACATCAAGGTCATGAAATCATTGAGGCTAAAGATGGTAAAGAAGGGATAAAAAAGGCAGAGGAATATATGCCCGATTTGATATTTATGGATTTACAGTTACCCCTTTTAGATGGCTTTACTGCAATAAAGATGCTTAAAAACGACCCCAAGACCAAACATATAAAGATCATAGCTCTAACTGCCTTTGCCATGAAAGGTGATAAGGAAATGATTATAGAAACAGGTGCCGATGATTATATAGCAAAGCCTATAGATACGCGGCGTCTGATTGAGATAATTGATAAATTTTGAAAGTTATAATGCAGGAGTGAATATGTCAACGGAGAACAAAGATTCCAGAATCCTCATAGTTGATGATGAAGAGAAGAACCTCAGGCTCATGTCTGCAATATTCACAAATTATGGTTTCAAACATGTAGAGACCGCTAAGAATGGAATAGAGGCATTAGAGAAGACCAGGAAGTTTAACCCTGATTTAATCTTTCTCGATATTATGATGCCTGATATGAACGGATATGAGGCGTGCAAAATAATCAGGGAAAATTCGGCAACACAACACATCCCGGTCGTCATGGTAACTGCCCTTGCAGACAGGGAATCGCGGATTAAGGGGCTTGAGGTAGGTGCAAATGATTTTATCTCAAAGCCTGTTGATGGCACAGAGCTTATGATAAGGGCGAGGAATCTTCTGAAGGTAAAAGAGTTTGAAGACTTTCTTAAAAAGCACAACGAACTCCTTGATAGTGAGGTTAAAGAAAGGACATCCCAGTTGAGGCTTGCCCTTCAGGAACTGAGCAAGTCTAATGAAAAGATAAAAGAGAGTTATGTTGACACAATCCACAGACTCACCAAGGTTGCTGAATACAAAGATGAAGATACAGCTTCTCATATTAAAAGAGCTGGCTATTACTCTTTTGTTCTTGCCAGACACCTCGGCTTGTCTGAGGATAAGGTTGATAGCATCTTATATGCCGCTCCGATGCATGATATAGGAAAGGTAGGAATGCCTTCTGAAATTTTACTCAAGCAGGCAAAGCTAAACCCTGAGGAATTTGCCCTTATGAAGACACATACAATCATAGGAGGCAGGATTTTACATGACTCTATTTCAGATATCATCAAGATGGCCGAAGTAATCGCTTTGAGCCACCATGAAAGATGGGATGGCTTGGGCTATCCTAAGGGACTGAAAGGCGAAGATATACCTCTTGAAGGGAGATTATACAATATCGTTGACCAGTATGACGCCCTGAGAAGCAAAAGGCCCTATAAACTCCCCTTTGACCATGAGAAGGCATTCAAGATAATCACCGAGGGAGATGGAAGGACAATGCCTGAACACTTTGATCCTATGATACTCAAGGCATTCAAGGAATGCGCCATAGAGATTGAAAAAATATTCGATACCTACACGGATTAGTTAATATCTTTGAGCGGACATCCATCGCAGATCGGTCTCCTCTTACAATATTCCTTCCCTACCATTACGATAAGGGCATGGTATTCATTGAAGAGTCCTGCATCATGGGGAAGATTTTTATGGAAGAAGTCCTGAATCTCTTCATAGTTTGATTTTTCAGAGAGAATCCTATGTCTGGTCAAGATCCTCCTTGTATATGCATCCACAACAAATACAGGATAGTTAAAGGCATAAAGAAGGATGGAATCTGCGGTCTCAGGTCCTATCCCCTTTACCCCGAGAAGCCTTCCCCTTAATACTAAAGGATTCTCCTTCCCCATTCCCTTCATACTACCCTTATATTCTTTATGGAGAAGTGCAAGGAAGGCCTTGAGCCTTTCGGCTTTAATATTGAAGTAACCAGATGGTCTTATAAGTTCGGAAAGGCGGGTTTTATTAATGTCTCTTAGATGATTTGATGTAAGACAGCGGGCATCTTTCAGATTTCTTATCGCCCTCGCCACATTTGACCAGGCTGTATTCTGTGTAAGGATGGCGCCAACTGCTACCTCAAAGGGTGTATCTCCCGGCCACCATCCTTGAGGTCCAAAACGGTTATAAAGTCTTTTATAAATCTTTTTGAGTCTTGGGTCTTGTCCTTTAATCTTTCCTGGTTACCTCCTGAACCCATCTGAGGTAATCCTCTGAGCCCTCTATTATGGGCAGGGCAATGATCTCAGGCACAGTATAGCTATGTATCTCTTTCACTTTTTTTATAATATCTCCGAGAAGTCCCCTTCTTGTCTTTATTATCATCATCGCCTCCCCTTCATCCTGTATCTTCCCTTCCCACCAGTAGAGAGACCTGACCTTTGGATGGATATTAACACAGGCTACGAGTTTTTCCTCAAGAAGCGCCTTAGATATTCTGACGGCTTCATCTTCATTACTTGCAGTTATGATGACAACTATCTCTTCCATTCCCAGTCACTATCTGTCATGCTGAACTTGATTCAGCATCTCTATGTTTTTTTATAAAAAAGACCCTGAAACAAGTTCAGGGTGACAGTATTGGTATTTCTCATGTCCCCATCTCCCATGATGCGAGGTACTTCTCCTGCTCCTTAGTGAGGCGATCTATTTTTATTCCCATAGATGCGAGTTTAAGCCTCGCTATCTCTCTGTCTATATTCTGGGGAACCTCATAGACGTCACTCTTTAACCTCTTACAATTCTTCAGAAGGTACTCAACAGAGAGGGCCTGATTGGCAAAGCTCATATCCATAACTGACGGAGGGT
>JACRGW010000033.1 GCA_016212195.1 Nitrospirota bacterium | reverse complement strand
TGCATATAGACAGGGATAATTTAGATAGGCGATTCATCCACGTATCTCTTGAGGATATCCCTGTCTATCAGGAAAAAATATAAAAGTAGAAAGTTTTAAACTCACTGGTATGGAAAAAGGTTTATAGCCATTATTCGTGGTCATTTTTTACCTCTGCGTCCTTTCCCATGCTGCCTTCTGGCTGCCCTTAAGAAAACGGAGAAAACCCTTAAGCAGAGCTATGTTCATAGAGAGGAAGTAATATGCCCCCTTGAACAGGATGTTATTCCTTTTATAGTAGCCTATTACCGCGAGGATATAAACACCTGTCTGGAGAATAAAGAAGAGAAGATATCCCACATCTTCTCTTAAGAGGAGAAGGTTCGTAAAGAAAAGCGCCACCAAAGAGAAAGGCATACACCACCTGAGCACCTTATGTGACCAGAAGGAAAAAGCCACTGTGCCCCTAAAGGGGCTGAGAAAGCCCCTTGCCATGCTTATAGACTGGAAGTTCCCGGCCCCTATCCTTATCCTCCTCTTATATTCTCCTGTTAAATCAGGTGCGGTCTCTTCATAGGCTATGGCTTCAGGGTCGAAGATGGTTGTATAACCCCTTTCTCTTACCTTGAGAAAGATAATGAAGTCGTCAATGATAGTATCTGCCGGTATGGGCTGAAAGGCCTCTTTTCTTATGGCATATACGCCTCCGTTAGCCCCGAGGGTTGCGCCTATGCGGTTTTCAAGGAATTTAATTGTATTTTCAAACCTCCAGTAATAACTCTCCTCATCTGCCCCGTTCACATGGGGTCTGAGCCTCAGTTCTCCGCAGACACCCCCGATTTTGGGATCGGAGAAATGTCTTACAAGATTTATAAGGGAGTTCCTTTCGTACATGGTGTTGGCGTCAGAAAGGACGACAATACTTCCACTTGCCTTTGGTATTACACTGTTAAGCACCGAAGTTTTTCCTCTCCTTTCGGCAAAGGCGATGAGGTTTATTCCCATGTTGGCATAGCCTGCCACTATGCTGTTTGTCCTGTCCGTTGAGCAGTCAGAGGCAATGATAATCTCCATCCTGTCCTTTGGATAGTCAAGGCCCATGCAGTTAAGTATCTTCTGCTCAATCACCCCCTCTTCGTTATAGGCCGCCACAATAATTGATATGAAAGGGAAATTACCGTGGTCTACCCTCTTACGTCTGTCTGTTCTGTTCCACAGATACCGTATATCCCTCATAGACTGTACAAGCGATGCAAGAAGCAGTAGGAATAGCGGGTACAGGATGTATGTATAAAGGATTAAAAAGAGGGATGAAAAGAAGATGACCCTTATCATAACCCCACTGCCTCCACCTTTTTCCCGTTAATCTTGACCACCCTTGCTGGTACTCCCACAACAGTAACGTTATCAGGCACATCATCTACGACCACAGCATTGGCCCCTATCTTCACGTTATTGCCGATATTCACCTCGCCGATTATCTTGGCCCCCGCGCCGATGAATATGTTGTTTCCAAGGCGGGGTGCCCTCTTTTTCTCAGCACCTATGGTGACACAGTGTTCAATCAGTATGTTATTGCCCCCAGTAACCCCGCTGTTGATCACTACGCCGATACTATGGATTATCACAAATCCCTTTCCAAATTTTGCATTTCGTCCTATCAGCGCCCCTGTCAAGATTGCATTAAATCTCGATAGAAAACCCGCAAGGATGCCCATATTCTTTCTTTTGAAAAACTGCGCAGATCTGTACAGGAACATCGCCAATGTCCCATCGGTCAGGAGAGTTCTTAATATAGTTTCTGGAGTGGTTTTATCGTAGTACCATAAGCATTTATGTCTTATATCCTCTTTTATATTTTCAAACATTGTTGTACCCAAGTATTTCTAAACACTTCTACCGACCCTTTAGCGCCGCTTCAACTATTTTTGGCTAAGCTACATCAATTCCCTGGTCAACCGCATCTGTATAGATATCTCTTTTCCTGCTGCGATGATATAACTCTATTATTTTTTTCGCATGATGTTCCCAGGTGTAATTATTAATAATATCTCTCCTCGCAGCCTCCCCTATTTTTGTTCTCAGA
>JACRGW010000036.1 GCA_016212195.1 Nitrospirota bacterium | reverse complement strand
AGAGAAGAGATGGTAACTATGACGAAGGGACAGAAGGTATCCTATGTTGTTGATGCGATATACAGTAAAGAAAATGAATCGAGGATTATAGACCTTGCAGGAGGTTCTGACATTCTATAATGTGAGGCAGCCTTACTCGAAAAGGATGGGGACAGGGCAAAAGAGAGATATCACCTCACAGCAAAACAGGCGGGTCTGATCGCAAGGAAGGCAGGGGTCAAGAAACTAATCATCTTTCATTTCTCACCAAAATATACCTCTGACCCATCGGAATTATATCAGGAGGCGATGGAAGAGTTTGGCGGAGGTGATTAAAATTTAAGATAACGTTCTTGGCGGAAAAGAACCCATAGGGTTTGAACGAAAGTCGTTTCCGCCACGTTATCTGCCGTTGCGGGCAGGTAATCTATCGTTTATAAACATCTCCTCTACTTCTGATTGCTTTTATCTCTACAGTTTTATTTTTGGCGTTGACCTCGTAGACAATCCTGAGACCACCAACTTCATACCGGTATTTGCCTTCCAGCTCACCATGTAATCTTTTAATGTGTGGGCCAGAAAGTGGTTCGCTCCTAAGATTATCGATACAATTATTTAACCTTCGCTTGGTATCTTTATCTTGCTTTTTGTAATACTTTTCAGCTTCATGTGAAATGAAGACTTCATACATTTTCTTTTACCTCAGACCACTTCTTAAAGCGGCCTGCCTTGAAGTCCTCATCACCCCTTATAATACTTTGAAGAAAATCTTTATCCCTAAGAATTTCCTTTGTAGCCTCAAATTCTTCTTTGGCCTTAAGATAAGCAATAAACTCAGCTACTTCTTTTTTGCGTGCTTTTGAAAGTTTTTCAAAATCTGATAAAACCCTTTCTTCATCAATTGAAATAACCTTACTCATACTCCCCTCCACTTGTTTTTAATGCAATTATAACATTTTTCTTTCCTGAGAAGAACTTTAGGTGTTAACCTCTCTACTAGTCGTAGACAAGCACTCTGTTATCTGCCGATGCGGATAGTCTTTACTAACTGCTTGTTGAAGGTTTGATCCTCCTTGCTCAACTAATGGGACTCTACTACGGTCACAAGATCATTTAAACAATCGTAAACCTTATCCCCCACACCTCTTACAAGTTGTAACTGCTCTAAGCTCTTATAACCTCCGATGACCTCCCTATAAGCTACAATTGCCCTTGCCGTTTTTATTCCTATGCCGGGGAGAGCTACCAGATCTTCCTCAGTCGCTTTATTAATGTCAATCTTTTTGAAGTTTGAACCAGCCTTCTCTTTGTAAAGCTGACATTCCGTCTCGAGGTCACCACCAGCTCCCCAACTTGCTGACTGCTGCCATATAACGACAAGACTAAAAATTATGAAGATAATCTTTATGAATAGGATTTTTAATCTTGATGTTCTTTCTAACACAACCTTCATGTTATCCTCCTAAAATGAGCATTTTTAATTATTTCTCTCTATCCGCAATGAGTATATAACGGGCTGATGGATGAACCCCGCAATTGCGGGATAAACTCCGTGCCCTCTCTCTATGCAGTTTCATATTGCAGAACTTTTAGCTGGTCAGGGCTCATTCTTATGCTTAGGTTGAGTATTTCAATCCCTACCACCTTACCATCTGCATTAAAATCCAAAACTACACCAGGATGCACCTCTTCTGATTCCACGATAGAAGATTCATCCAAGCGAAAATAAAGCGCATCATTTTCTTTGTCTACCTTTAACCTCAGTTTTGCCTCCTTGCTTTACGGTCAAAGAATACTGGTTGGATTTAATCACAAATTTTAACCCCAGTCAAGGAGAATACTGGATTTAATGAGAATGAGGACTCAGGGATTTTATTTGACATTAATTGCTTAAATAAATTAAGATAAACAACTACTTATAATTAGAGCTATTATGTATGAATTTAATAGAATAAAAAGGCTTCCACCCTATGTCTTTGGTATAGTGAACAGCCTCAAGATGGAGGCAAGGCACCGTGGTGAAGACATTATCGATCTCGGAATGGGGAATCCTGATCTGCCGACTCCAAGGCATGTTGTTGAAAAACTTATTGAAGCAGCGCAGAACCCAAAGAACCACAGATATTCTGCATCTAAAGGAATAACACAGCTAAGGGTTGCTATATGTGAATGGTATAAAAGGCGTTTCGATCTCGATCTTGATCCTGAATCAGAGGCGGTTGTGACAATAGGCTCAAAGGAAGGTATCTCCCATCTTGCCCTTGCCCTTATTGAGCCTGGTGATGTGGTATTAACGCCTACCCCTGCCTATCCGATACACCCTTATAGCGTGATCATCTCAGGGGGAGAGGTGAGAAGCATACCGATAGGGAAGGGAGTAGACTTCTTTGAAGAGATGGAGAAGGCCTATAAATCTACATGGCCAAGGCCGAAGGCTATGATTATAAACTTTCCCCATAATCCGACTACTGCCTGTGTGGAGATAGATTTCTTTGAGAAGATCGTGGCGTTTGCTAAGGAGAATAACATCATAGTTATCCATGACCTTGCCTATGCTGACCTTGTTTTTGATGGATACAAGGCGCCGAGTCTGCTCCAGGTGCGTGGAGCTAAGGATATAGGGGTTGAGTTCTTCTCGATGACAAAGAGTTATTCCATGCCGGGGTGGAGGGTTGGCTTCTGCGTGGGTAACAGGGATATCGTGGGTGCCCTTATAAGGATAAAGAGCTATCTCGACTATGGTATGTTTCAGCCAATCCAGATAGCGACGATTATTGCACTGAGAGGACCTCAGGAGTGTGTGGAGGAAATAAGAAAAATCTACCAGGGTAGGAGGGATATCCTGATAGATGGGCTGAAGAATGCAAGGTGGTCTGTAGATCCGCCCAAGGCAACGATGTTTGTCTGGGCAGAGATACCTGAGCCATTTAAAAAGTTAGGTTCCCTTGAGTTCAGCAAGAGTTTAATAAAGGAGGCTGGCGTTGCGGTCTCTCCGGGGATAGGTTTTGGCGATGGTGGGGATGAGTTTGTGAGATTCGCCCTTGTAGAGAATGAACACAGGATAAGACAGGCAACGAGGGGGATAAAGAGGTTAATGAATAAGGCATGAAGGACAGAATCAACATAGGCATAATCGGTTTCGGCACTGTGGGGACAGGGGTAGTAAAGATTTTAAACGAAAATTCCAACCTTATTGAAAGACGGTTGGGTATACCGATCAGGATAAGAGGTATTGCCGATATTGATACGAAGCGGGATAGGGGAGTGAAGATAGAAGAAGGAATCCTTACCGATAATCCTCTCTCCCTTATAGGAAGTCCTGAGGTCGATATTATCATAGAACTCATCGGCGGTATTGAACCTGCTAAGGAGTTAATACTTACTGCCCTGGGGAAGGGGAAGAGTGTGGTTACAGCGAACAAAGCCCTCTTAGCACTTCATGGTGAAGAGATATACAGGGCCTCTGAGACTAATAATGTCGAAATAGGATTTGAAGGGGCCGTTGGTGGAGGAATCCCTATAATCAGGTCACTTAAGGAAGGTCTTGTAGCGAATAAGATCGAATCTATCTATGGGATTATCAACGGGACATCCAATTATATTCTTACAAAGATGACAGACGAAGGGAAAGGGTTTTCTGAGGCACTGCAGAACGCCCAGAGCAAGGGTTACGCAGAGACAGACCCTACACTCGATATAGAAGGGATTGATTCAGCCCATAAGCTGGTTATACTCGCTACACTCGCCTTTGGGACGCCTGTTAACTTTAATAATATATATACCGAGGGTATTTCGAAGATTACTCCATTAGATATAGATTTTGCAAGAGAGTTTGGATATAAGATAAAACTCCTCGCTATAGCGAAATTGGTGAATGATGAAATAGAATTAAGGGTTCATCCTACCATGGTACCTGAAGATTATCTTATATCAAAAGTGAATGGCGTCTTTAATGCCATCTATGTGATCGGGGACGCCCTTGGTTCTGCCATGTTTTATGGCAGGGGGGCAGGAGAGATGCCTACCGCGAGTGCTGTATTGAGTGATATAATAGAGATAGGCAGGAATATAATAAAGGGTTCAAAGGGAAGGGTGCCAGCCTTTGCATTCCAAACCGGTAGCCGTAAAAAGCTCAAGGTGAGGGAGATGGAGAATGTGATATCCAGATACTATCTCAGGTTCTCTGCCCTTGACAGACCTGGTGTCCTCTCTAAGATTTCTGGTATCCTTGGTGCCAACAATATAAGTATATTATCTATGATCCAGAAAAGCAGGAAAGAAGGGGAGGCTGTTCCTGTAGTTATGATGACCCATGAGGCAAAGGAGAAGGATGTAAGGAACGCCCTTAATGAGATAGATCTCCTTCCTGTTGTGGATAGTAAGACTGTATTTATAAGGGTGGAGGGAGAAAGTAGATATGGAAATAAAGGTGGATAAAAAGATTAATATAAAGGGACTGGTCTGTCCTTATACCTTTGTTAAATCAAAGTTGGCTATAGAGGGTATGGAGCCTGGAGAGGTTCTTGAGATAATCCTCGATTATCCTGCTGCGGCAACGAATGTGCCGAGGTCAATGGAAGATCAGGGTCATAAGGTTCTGAAGACAGAAAAGATAAATGATACTGATTGGTTGGTCGTAGTTCAGAAAGGGAAGGAATAATCCCCCCGACCCAAGCTCCGCTTGGGTACCCCGCCCCTTTAGAAAAGGGGGGTGAGGGGGGATTTGAAAGATGGGGGAGTTAATAAATGGATGATTTTACTGAAGAACAGATAGAAAGATACAGTCGCCATATAATCCTTGCCGAGGTCGGCGGAAAGGGGCAGAAGAAGATAAGGGATGCATCTGTCTTTATTGTTGGTGCCGGCGGGCTTGGTTGCCCTGCAGGTTACTACCTTACAGCTGCAGGTGTGGGGAGGATCGGCATTGCCGATGTCGATACAATAGAGATAAGCAACCTCCAGAGGCAGATCGCCCACAGCACAAAGAAGATAGGTATGTTAAAGGCAGACTCCGCAAAGTCGACATTTGAGGAACTTAATCCGGATGTGAAGGTGATAACCTATAAGGAAAGGCTTTCCTCAAAAAATATAATGGATATTATAAAAGACTATCAGATAGTGATTGACGGCAGCGATAACTTCCCTACACGTTACCTGGTGAATGATGCCTGTGTGATGACAAAGAAACCTTTTGTCAGTGGTTCGATATTGAGGTTTGAAGGACAGGTGACAACGATTATCCCTAATGACGGACCGTGTTACAGGTGTCTCTATGAGTCACCTCCGCCACGAGGATTGGTGCCGAGCTGTGCAGAAGCAGGAGTTCTCGGAGTGCTTCCAGGGGTTATCGGCGCAATACAGGCGACAGAGGTATTAAAACTCATTCTCGGAAAAGGCGATATACTTAAGGGAGAGTTGTTAATCTATAATGCACTAAAGATGAGTTTTAAGAAGATGAAGATACCGAAGAACCCGAATTGCCCTGTCTGTAGTGAGAAGCCTACAATCAATGAACTTATCGATTATGAAGCGTTCTGTGAGGTAAGGCCGTATTAAAAGGTTCGGGGGGCAAGGGTTAAGGGGCAAGATGCCCGATGCATGATACACGATACAGGTTGCAGACATCACGCAACCTGCATCAGATATCTTAAGCAACGAATTCTTTTATTGAAACGAATTCTTTTATTGATAGGTAAAGGTGCTTTCTATAAAGAGGGAGGATATCGAAATAGTGTTAGAACATGCGAGGGATGAAAATCCCAGAGAGGCATGCGGTATTCTTGCAGGTAATGATGGAGTTGTAGAGAAGGTCTACAGAATGAAGAACAAGGATTTGAGCTCTGTGACCTATCTCATGGATTCTATGGAACAGTTTGCTGTTATGAAAGAGATGAAGGAAAAGGGTCTGGATCTTGTAGGAATATACCATTCCCATACCTCGTCGGTTGCTTACCCTTCTGCAACGGATATAGAGCGCGCCTTTTATCCAGAGGCATCGTATCTCATAGTCTCCCTTTCCAATAAGGAGCCACAGATTAGATCGTTCAGGATAAAAGATGGAAAGGTTGAGGAAGAGGAAATGAGGATATTATAAATTTAAATATTAGAGATCAAACATCAAAATTACAATTCGAAATTTAAAATTTTAATATGTCATTTTTCATTTTGATTTTAGAATTTTGATTTTAGAACGGAGTTCGCTATGGGTTATGTGAAAGGTCTTAAATGCAGAGAATGTGGAAGGGAATACCCAAAGAACCCTATTTATGTCTGTGAATTCTGTTTCGGACCCTTAGAGGTGGTCTATGATTACGATGCTATAAAGAAGGTAATTAGTAAAGAAAATATCTCCTCAAGACCGAAGAACCTCTGGAGATACAGAGAACTTCTTCCGATTGATGGGGAACCTTCAAGCGGACTTAACTCTGGTTTTTCTCCTTTCTTTAAGGCCGAAAGGTTAGGAAAAGAATTGGGTGTGAAGGAACTTTATATTAAAGACGATTCAACTGTCCATCCAACACTATCCTTTAAAGATAGGGTGGTAGCGGTAGCACTCACAAAGGCAAAGGAGTTTGGATTCGATACGGTGGCCTGTGCCTCTACAGGGAATCTTGCCAATTCCGTTGCTGCACAGGCAGCAGCCTCAGGCCTTAAAGGTTTTATATTCATACCTTCTAACCTCGAATCAAGTAAGGTTATAGGTTCTCTGATCTACGGTCCAAAAGTAATAGCTGTGGATGGAAATTATGATGAGGTGAATAGGCTCTGCAGTGAGGTAGCAAATCGTTACCGCTGGGCTTTTGTAAATATAAATATAAGACCCTTCTATGCCGAGGGTTCAAAGACTCAGGTCTATGAGATACTGGAACAGTTGGGATGGAAGGCACCGAAACACATAATTGTTCCCTGCGCAGGAGGCTCTTTGATCACAAAGATATGGAAGGGCCTCAAGGAATTTTATAGTTTTGGATTTATTGATGAAATGAAGACCAAGGTATATGCGGCACAGGCAGAAGGTTGTTCACCAATAGTTACAGCGATAAAAGAGAACAGTGAGATAATCAAGCCTGTTAAACCTGTGACTATAGCAAAATCCCTTGCTATAGGAAACCCTGCGGATGGTTACTATGCTGTGAAAACTACAAAGGAAAGCGGAGGCTATGGAGAGAGTTCTACAGATGAGGAGATTGTACAGGCGATAAAACTTCTTGCGGGGACAGAGGGGATCTTTACCGAGACGGCAGGCGGGGTTACACTTTCCGCTACAAAGAAGCTTATCGAATCAGGGAAGATACCGAGGGATGAATCTATAGTTGTATGTATTACAGGCAATGGTCTGAAGACACAGGAGGCAGTAGCCGACCATATCAATAGACCTTACAGGATTAAACCCAATATAGGATCTTTTGAGGAATGTCTTAAAAAGATTAGTCGATAGTCTTCAGTTGACAGCCGACCGAATGACTAATGACTGCAGACTGTCTATTTCGAAAGGAGGATACAGCATGGGAGTTAAGGTAAGAATTCCAACTCCTCTTCAAAGACTGACTGAAGGTAAGGAAGAAGTAGAGGCAAGTCCAGGAACAATAATAGAATTAATAGGGGATCTTGAGAAGAGATTTCCTGGGATAGGGGAAAGGATATCTGAGAGCGGAAAGATACGGAGGTTCGTAAATATCTATCTGAATGAGCAGGACATCCGTTTCTTAAACAATGAAGAAACCCTTGTTAAGGATGGCGATGAGGTCTCTATAATACCTGCGATAGCAGGAGGCGATAACCGTAATGTGTAATGCGTGATGAGTTGACAGAGATATAGTGAATTATTTTACCCATTACGCTTTACGCTTAACGCATTACGCAAAAAGAGGAGGTTTTATGAAGAAGAAGGTTAAACTCACTTTCCCACAGCATCTGATAAAAGAGCCTGTTGTATATACAATGGCTAAGAAGTTCGATGTGATGCCTAATATTAGGAGGGCAAAGGTTACAGAGACTGTTGGGGAGATGGTTCTCGAGCTTGAAGGGACAGAGGAAAACCTTAATGCCGGAATTGAATCCCTGAAAAAGCATGGTGTAAAAGTAGAACTCGTCGAAGGGGATATCATAGAGTAAAGTGATTAAGAGTCAGAGTATCGGAGAGTCAAAGCATCTAAGACACTATGATACTTTGACGCTATGAAATATTAAAATGTGTTCGAATGGTGTTATCGAAAAATATAGGGATTTCTTTCCTGTAACTGACAAGACGCCGGTTATTACCCTTCAGGAAGGTAGTACCCCACTTTTTAAGGCACAGAATCTTAAAAAGGCTATAAACCCTCTGCTGGAAATTTATCTCAAATTTGAGGGGGCAAACCCGACTGGTTCATTCAAAGATAGGGGGATGACATTGGCTGTCTCGAAGGCATTAGAAGAAGGGGCTAAAGCTATTATATGCGCCTCTACGGGGAATACATCAGCATCTGCATCAGCCTATGCAGCAAAGGCAGGGATAAAGGCGTTCGTTTTGATCCCTGAAGGGAAAATATCTCTTGGAAAACTTGCCCAGGCAATGGTCCATGGTGCAAAGGTAATCCAGGTTGAAGGAAACTTTGATGAGGCCTTATCTATAGTAAAAAAGATTTCGGAGAAATACCCTATGGTCTTGGTAAACTCCATAAACCCATTCAGGATTGAGGGGCAGAAATCTGCTTCTTTTGAGGTATCGGATCAGCTTGGTGAGGCGCCGCTATACCATTCATTGCCTGTCGGGAATGCAGGGAATATAACGGCCTACTGGAAAGGTTATAAAGAATATTATGAGGTGGGTAGAATAAAGAGTCTTCCTAAGATGCTCGGGTTTCAGGCTGCTGGTGCAGCCCCGATAGTTCTTGGTCGTCCTGTTGAGAAACCTGAGACAATAGCGACTGCTATAAGGATAGGGAACCCTGCGAACTGGCAGGGTGCAATTCAGGCAAGGGATGAATCCGGTGGAAGGATAGAGGCGGTAACTGACGAGGAGATTATAGAGGCATACAAAATGATTGCCTCATTGGAAGGAATATTCTGTGAACCTGCTTCAGCTGCCTCAGTGGCAGGGGTTATAAAACTTAACAGGGAGGATTTTTTCAAAAAATCAGATACAATAGTCTGTACACTCACAGGTAATGGCCTTAAAGATCCAGATACAGCCATAAAATATTCCAACATGCCCGTAAGGGTAAAAGCAAAGTTACGGGAAGTTGAAAGGATGCTGGGGTATTAATTCCTGCTTTTATCCTTTAGTAAAAAGAGGTAACCGAAGGTGGATTTGTAAGGATGTTTTTAATAAATGAAATATATAATCCTAATAGGTGATGGAATGGCAGATAGGCCCTTGGAGGAGTTGGATGATAAGACCTGTCTACAGGTTGCAAGAACACCCAATATGGACAGGCTCGCTAAAGAAGGGGTTACCGGTATGGTTAAAACATTACCCGATGGTCTTCCTGCAGGGAGTGATGTGGCTAACCTTTCAATACTCGGTTATGACCCGAAAAGATATTATACAGGGAGGGCACCTTTGGAGGCAGCGAGCATCGGAGTCAAAATGGGAAAAGATGACGTTGCATATCGATGCAATCTTGTCACACTCAAGAGAATAAAGAAAAGAATCTATCTTGAGGACTACAGTGCAGGACATATACCAAGTGCAGAGGCGGAAAAACTTATTAAAGAGATAGATAAAAGACTTGGGAGCGATAACATAAGGTTTTACCCTGGTGTGAGTTACAGACATCTCATGATCTGGAGAAGAGGTAAAGACCAGATTGAGTGTATTCCTCCACATGACATAACCGGAAAAGAGATATGCGACTATATGCCTATGGGAGATGGGGAAGAGGTTTTATGGGAACTGATGGAAGATTCTCAAGCTATACTTGCAAGTCATCCTGTTAATAAGAATCGAAGGATGGCAGGGCTGAAAGAGGCAAATAGCCTATGGTTCTGGGGTCAGGGGAAAATACCATCGTTGCCTTCTTTTAAGAAGAGATACGGTCTTAAAGGAGGATTAATTTCGGCAGTTGATCTGATGAAGGGGATAGGTATTTACGCAGGATTTAAGATCATTAAAGTTAAAGGGGCTACAGGGTATCTCGATACAAATTATGAGGGAAAGGCAAAGGCTGCTATCAAGGCACTCGAATCGCTTGATTTTATTTACATCCATGTAGCTTCCCCTGATGAGGCATCACATAACGGTGATATAAAAGGAAAGATAAAGGCGATCGAGGATTTCGATAGTAAGGTGGTAGGTGGTATAATTAAAAGTGCGGAAAGAATCGGAAAATATAAGATCCTTCTTCTTCCTGATCATTCGACACCTATAGGGTTAAAGACACATACCCGTGATCCTGTCCCCTTTGTGATATATCCGGGCTCTGGTCAGAAAAGGGGTGTCTCTTCCTTTGATGAAGTGATTGCAAAGAATCCTTTTCTGGTCTTTAAGGAAGGGTATAAACTTATGGATTATTTTCTGAATCGGACAGCTCAATAGGGAGTAATTAAATGGCATTGATAGTCCAGAAATATGGAGGGACTTCAGTAGCGAATCCAGAAAGGATAAAGGAGGTTGCTAAAAGGGTGGCAAAGACAAGGGATGCCGGTCACAAGGTTGTTGTTGTAGTATCAGCCATGAGCGGAGAGACGGATAAACTTATTAGCCTTGCAAAGCAGATAACAGATACGCCGGATGAAAGAGAGCTTGACATGCTTGTCTCTACAGGAGAAAGGGTAACGATAGCCCTTCTCGCAATGGCATTACAAAAAATAGGTCATCCCTCCCAGTCCTTCACAGGGAGACAGGTAGGGATTATTACAGACAGTGTTCATACAAAGGCGAAAATTGAAAGGGTGAGCGCCGAAAGGGTAATGAATACAATTGATGAGGGAAAGATACCTGTTATAGCGGGTTTTCAGGGAATCGATGAGAAATCTGATGTTACTACCCTCGGTAGAGGTGGCTCTGATCTTACTGCTGTAGCATTAGCAGCATCCCTGAAAGCAGATATATGTGAGATATATACTGATGTAGGTGGGGTCTTTACAGGAGATCCTAATATCGTCTCTAATGCAAGAAAGCTTGATAAGATATCCTATGACGAGATGCTCGAAATGGCTTCATCAGGGGCAAAGGTACTCCAGACAAGGTCTGTGGAGTATGCGAAGAGGTATGAAGTCCCTTTGGTTGTAAGATCGAGTTTTAATGAGAACCCAGGGACGGCTGTGACAAAGGAGGATAAGGATATGGAGAAGGTAATTGTCTCAGGTGTGACTTATAATAAGAATGAGGCAAAAGTAACGATTATGGGAGTGCCGGACAGACCAGGAGTGGCAGCGAAGCTCTTTGGTTCTATCGCTGATTCAGAAATTGTTGTGGATATGATACTCCAGAATGTGAGTAGTGATGGTAAACAGGCTGATATCTCTTTTACAGTACCAAAGGGAGACCTCAAAAAGGCCCTTGCGATAACAAAGGAGGCGGCAAAGGAATTGGGAGCAAGGGATGTTATAGCGAGGGAAGATATAGCGAAGGTCTCTATTGTGGGTGTAGGGATGAGAACACATTCAGGGGTTGCTGCAAAAATGTTTGAGACCCTTGCAAGGGAGGGTATAAATATTATAGCTATCAGTACATCAGAGATTAAGATATCCTGTCTTATAGAAGCGAAATACACAGAACTTGCAACCAGGATGCTCCATGATACCTTTGAACTCGGGGAAGAGGCAATGATAAAGGAATAAAACATTTATATCGACAAGTTTGGAACGAATCTCTGATCGGCACAAAGAAACATATAAGAATGGGTCAGGCGAGACGCCCGACATACTACTCATGTATTAATTGGTAGGACAGGCGTCCCGCCTGTCCACTGAGGGATTTTCAGGTGAGACTTATAAAGATATACGATACGACATTAAGGGATGGGACTCAGGCTGAGGATATATCCTTCTCTGTAGAGGACAAGATAAGGATTACAGAGAGACTTGATGATCTTGGAGTCCACTATATAGAGGGTGGATGGCCAGGTTCAAATCCTAAGGATGCAGAATTTTTCAAAAAGGTGAGAAAGCTCCCATTAAGTAAGGCAAAGTTAGTAGCCTTCGGTAGCACTAAAAGACCGAGACTTAAAGCAAAGGAAGACCCAAATCTTAAGTCTCTTCTCGATGCCAATACAGAAGTAGTGACAGTTTTTGGTAAGTCCTGGGATCTCCATGTAAGAGATGCATTGAGGGTTTCCCTTAATGAGAATTTAAAACTGATAGGTGACTCTATCAACTATCTCAGGGATAAGGTTAAAGAAGTATTCTATGATGCCGAGCATTTTTTTGATGGTTACAGGGCAAACCCTGAGTATGCCTTAAAGACCCTTAGGGTAGCTGAAGAGTCAGGTGCCGACTGCCTTATCCTCTGCGACACAAATGGTGGAATGATGCCGACAGAAATTGAGAGGATTTTCAAAGAGGTCAGGTCTTATATAAAGACTCCCTTGGGCATTCATGCCCATAATGACTCTGAAACAGCTGTTGCTAATACAATCATAGCTGTAGAAAATGGAGCAACGCAGGTTCAGGGAACAATTAATGGTTACGGAGAAAGGTGTGGTAATGCTAACCTTTGCTCCATTATACCAAATATAAAGATCAAGCTTGGACTTAAATGTATCTCAGACGATTCCCTGAGAAAACTTAGGGAAGTATCGAGGTTTGTGGATGAGATAGCCAATCTGAGACATTTCAAACGACAGCCCTATGTAGGAGACAGCGCCTTTGCCCATAAGGGAGGGATTCATGTTTCAGCTGTCCTTAAGAATCCGCTAACCTATGAACATATAAAGCCTGAGTTGGTGGGAAACTATCAGAGAGTTCTTGTTTCTGAGTTATCTGGTAAAAGCAATGTCATAAGGAAGGCTAAAGAGTTCAAAATAAATATCAGGAAGGACTCCTCCCATCTTCAGGATATAGTAAATACATTAAAGGAACTCGAGAATCAGGGATTTCAGTTTGAAGGCGCTGAAGGTTCCTTCGAGCTGCTTATGAGGAAATCCCTGGGTACACACAGGAAGTTCTTTGACCTGATAGGTTTCAGGGTTATAGTTGAGAAACGGAAGGAGAAGGAAGAACCGATCAGTGAGGCGACCATAATGGTAAAGGTTGGTGGAAAAGTGGAACATACAGCATCAACAGGAAACGGTCCTGTAAACGCACTTGATAATGCCCTGAGGAAGGCTCTTGAGAGGTTTTATCCTGAACTTAGAGAGGTAAAATTGATTGACTATAAGGTGAGGGTTCTTGCACCAGGCCGCGGGACCTCTGCAAGGGTAAGGGTACTGATAGAGTCAGGTGATAACAGGAAGAAATGGGGGACAGTAGGCGTCTCCGAGAATATCATTGATGCCTCATGGCAGGCGCTGGTTGACAGCATAGAATATAAACTACTTAAAGGAGAGAAGTAACATTTTAAAATTATCATTTAGCAGTTTAAATTTAAAATTTAAGATGCTAAATTTAGAATGAAATATGGAAGAGACAGGTGTCGTTATAAGCACAGAGGGGATCATGGCCAGGGTTCGTGTCCAGAAGAGCGGGGCCTGTGATGCCTGTGCAGTCTCAGGTACATGTAAACCTTTAGAGGAGACAGCAGAGCTTGAGGCCTTTAATCCTATAAGGGCAAAGGTTGGCCAGACTGTGAGACTGGTTTTGAAACCACAGCTTTATCTTAAAGCATCGATAATTGTATACGGTCTTCCTGTTGCTTCACTTATCGGAGGGGCTATACTCGGAAAGAATATTGGAGAGATATATTTTAAAGGTATAGATTCGGACCTTATAGCTGCTGCCTTTGGTTTCGGTGCCCTTATAATCTCCTTTATCGCTATAAAACTCTGGAGCGGTAAGGTGGAGAAGAAAGAGGAATATCGACCGGTTATAGAAGAAATTATTGAGTAAGGATTCGAGGTTCAAGAAAGATTCATGATGCATGATATACGATGCACGATATCTGATGCATAATAGTCTTGTATCATGTATCCTGTATCGGGCATCTTAATCCTCTGCACTTTGATTCCTTGAACACTTTTATTTACTGAGGGGGGATTTATGGTCAACTT
>JACRGW010000003.1 GCA_016212195.1 Nitrospirota bacterium | reverse complement strand
TTGTCTACCCTTTCAAGGATTGTAGTTTTGGTTTTCAGGGCATTTAGATTTATGCTCATACGCTAATAAGCTGACAAGCCTGCAAGTTATCCCTCCCCCTCCCGAAATCTGTTATGCAATTTAATAACCTCTTCAGGGTATCTTCTTCGGAAGAGGTTGCCCTGGTATAACCATTTAAGACGCATTTCAGGGGGCTTTTCCTGATACCCTTTTATTACTTTTTTGCTTAAATAGTAGTTAAATCCATAAACTTTACCACGCTGGAATCTCCCCTTCATTAAGATAGAGCGTCCTTCCCTCCATCTATTCCATTTTGCAGACTCATATAGTTTATAGCTGGATCTCCTGCGGGGTTTAGGCTTTTTCATTTCTCAGTTTCCTCAGGTATCTTATGTCTGCCCCATCCTGTTCTCTACCTGTCTTCTCCTTCATCTTTATAAGGTCATCTATTGATATTAACGGGATGGAAACACCATAAAGGCTCATATAATTGATGTTCTTTGATGCCTGTTCATAGTTTACAGGTGTGTTTATTATAATATCAATCTCAGAGATTGCCCATTCAGGATTCACAAGGTTGAATGCCTTCATATTCTTATTCCTTATCCAGTCATCCCTCTTTTCCTTCTTTGCAAAATCCATAATATCTACAGGGACCTTCGGCTTAAATCCCCATTTCTTTAATAGTTGTAAGAATCTTTTTAAATTTTCATCCTCAAGGTCAAGTAGCAAGTCTATATCGTAAGTCATCCTTGGAATGCCATAAAGATTAACAGCTATCCCTCCAGCTACAATATATCCAATCCCTCTTTCATTCAATTTCCTGAATATGGCAAGATAATCAAGCATCCTTGTAGTGCTGGATAGCGAAGGTTTTCATCATGCCTTTTTCTTCTCTTCAATTCTCACCTTTTCTATATACTCCACAAAGAAGGCAAGGAAGATGGAGAACATTAAGCCAACAACTCCAGCAAGGAGGACATTCTTTTTGAGATTGGTTGGGAGTTCTGAATACTCTGGCTCAGAGTCAACCCGTGTCTCTGTAATATCCTTTAATATGCGTTCTTTTTGATTTCTTTTAAGGGTTACCTCTCTTATATCATTTTCTATTTCCCTCAATTTTCTACGAAACTGACCTTGTTCCTTAGGGAGCTCTGTTTCGAGTTTTTCTTGAATTTGCCGCCTCAATTCCTCATTCTCCACCTTTACCTTCTTCAATCGGCTGCTGACTCCTGCCAACCGTACCTTCAAATCTTCATACTCTGTGGGCAGTGAGTTTTCAAGTTCATCCTGCAACCTATTATAATAACTCTGGGTCTCCAGCAACTTGCTTGTGGAAAAGACCATAACAAATGCCCCTTCTTTTTCAATCTCCTTTCCTGCATTCTTCATCTGCCGCAAGAGTTCTTCGATAAGGCTCTTAGTCGCTGTTAGCTGTTCTCTCAGCATCTCCTTCTTTCTGTCGAATCCCTTTATTTCAGTCTCCAATCGGGTCTTTTCTGCAAGAAGCCCTTCTTCCTCAGCAGCCTTTAAAGACATCTGCCCTTCATGCCACTCTTTAAACCCCTCCTTCTTTCTGTCGAATCCCTTTATTTCAGTCTCCAATCTGGGCTTTTCTATAAGTAAACCCTCTTCCTCAAACACTATTGAAGATAACTCTCTCGCAAGTTCTGCTCTTTTAATATCGGTTAACCTCTTATGGTCTTCTATAACCAGGTCGTTAATCCCTTTCAGTATCCTGATACCATGACCGTCTTTTGTGTCTTTCAGGCTTATGATTACAAGATTAGCAGGCCCAAGGATGTGAGTAGCAATAGCAGGGCTATTAATATTTAACATCTTTTCAATAAGGTGTCTGTATAATACCTCAATCTTCTTTGACAGATTGTCAAGGTTTTCAATGGTCTCATTGTTGACCTTTCCAACCTCAAGGATTGTTCTGACCTTGTACACCTTCGGCATCCTGAGACTCATAACCCCTGCTACTATTACAGCCACCAGGGGTAAGATGAGTATCAACCACTTTTTCTTCCATATAACCCTGAGGTAGTCTGTAAGCTCTATCTCTTCTGTGTCCCTATCTCTTTCCATTTGATATCCTCCTTTTGATATTTCAGACCTTTTCAGCCTCTTTTTTAGTAACTTCTGCAGCAAGTTCCTCCGTGATTACGGCAGGCATTATACCCTCTATGGGTATGGTCATCAGCACCCCGTCCTTTTCAATCCTTTCTTTAATGGAATCTGTCAAATCCTCCCAACACCTTAGATCAACTTGAAATCTGCTACTTCTGAATAGGAATGCCCATGCCTTGAAGTAACTACCCTCGTTTAAACCTCCTCTTCTCCCTTTCCTTGATGACAGTTAGTATATTTGTCATCCTTCCTCCTCTAACTTTAAAGGCAGCCTACAGTCTCCAGTATAGCACCTCTGGACTTGTCCTGGCCATCTCAGGCAAAATACCCTTAACATCAACAAACACCCCTGGTTTATCACCACCTTCAAGAAGATTCAGATACATTTTAAGCCCCTTCTTTCTAAAGACTTGATGGGGCACTGCCAGGATTACCGCATCATAATGATTGCCTGCCCTGAAGGGGTCTTTAACGGCATTTAAACCCAGCCGTTCTAAGGTCTCATTATCTATCAATGGGTCGTGGACAAAGACCTTACTGCCATAACCCTCTATCTCCTGCACCAGATCTAATACCCGGGTGTTTCTAACATCTGGCACATCCTCTTTAAAGGTTACCCCTAAAACAAGGATGTTAGCCTTCTCGACGGCCTTCCCGGCCCTAATAAGGAGTTTAATAGTTTCGTGGGCCACATAAAGACCCATGGAATCATTAATCCGCCTTCCTGCCAGGATGACCTCAGGGTGGTAACCTACCTCCTGGGCCTTGTGGGTGAGATAGTAAGGGTCCACGGGAATGCAGTGCCCACCCACCAACCCTGGTTCAAATGGCAAAAAGTTCCACTTGGTTCGTGCAGCCTTCAACACCTCTCGTGTATTCAACCCCAGCCTGTGGAAGAGCATGGAGAGCTCATTCATCAGGGCGATATTGAGATCACGCTGGATGTTCTCAATCACCTTAGCTGCCTCGGCAGTTCGGATATCCGAAGCTTTATATACCCCTGCTTTTGCAACCTGACTATAAAC